>DASZFB010000082.1:0-1510 GCA_035940275.1 Candidatus Eremiobacteraceae bacterium
CGGCCACATCGTCGGGCCCAGAGCACCCAGCGGTTGCAAGCGCCAAGTACTGTCCTCTCGTCAAGGGTATCGGCAGCTCTGTGAGAACCAAGACGTTGGATGGCAGGCCAAATTCGAGACGCCGCAAAATGTCGTCCAAACTCGTCAGGAATTCCGGCTGGTCTGGAAACAGCGCCGTCAGAATCTGGTGGGCAGAACGCAAGTAGAAGCGCGTGCCCTCAACGATGCGCATAATGTCACCATAGCCGACGGCCCCTTGGAATGGCGTGGCGCTGTATCGCATTTCTAAGATATCGACGGGAATTCCTTCGATCCAATCGTGCAACAGCGACGCCCGCTTGCAACGACACCAGAACTCAATCTCATCACGGCAATACCGCTGCAGAGACTGCATCGTAGCCTGCCCGTAGCGCTGGGCCACTTCACTGGCTCGCACGCTCTCGGAGCGACCTCTTTTCATCACAGGGGTGTAAATAGCGTCCATCTCATCCAGCACTTGAATCATCGCGAGCGTAAGCGACGGCTGCGTTTGCGATGCGTCGAGCTGCCTCATGAGTTCAACGAGCCGCAGGCCTGACTCGAACGACAGGGACGATGCACCGCATGCGCGTCCCAGGAGGGTAAGATGAATGATGTCGCTCTCTTGTTCGGCAAGCCCAGCCAGCAGAAGGCGGCTAATGAGGTTCGTCACGTCGGCTTTCACCGCCGCGATCCATTGGGGGGCATCGCGCGAAGCCGTGTAGCCGCCGAACGTGTTCACCAGCAGGGCGGGAATATCCGAGGCGCGCACGCCGCGCACCTGGCTAAGCAACCGCAGAGTCCATGTTGGGAGATCGCGATTTTGAAACGATGACTTTACTTCCTCAGGGGTGCCCAAAACGTATTTCTGAAACAGCTGAGCTCTCTCGAAGGGTGTCTCAGCCAAGATGATGGCCTTACCGATTTCGTTGAACCCAAGTCGGCCGGCCCGACCGGCCATGTTCTTGTACTCCGCTACCGTAAACGGCCTGCCGTCTTCGCCGACAAACTCGTTCTCAGCCAATATGACAGTGGATGCCGGGGTGTTAATCCCGGCAGCGAGAGTCGTAGTCGCTACAAGGACGTCAATGCCTCCATCACGGTTGCGAAAGCCCTTCTCGATAGCCTCTCGCTCGGCGCGCAGAAGATTCGTGTTGTGAAACGCCGTGCCGCCTGCAAGGCTCTCACGCAAATCTTGCGAGGCTCCGGTAAGGTCCTGCGTCGGTAAAGCGTCGATAACGGCCGTTGCCTCGCCAAGGCCAAGTTCTTTTGACAGGTACTTTGCGCATCCTTGGGCAGGGCGGCGCATATTGCGGAACACGAGCACTTTCTCGCCTTTCGCGACCAGTTCCTGAGCGAGCGGTACGATGACATCCTGCGAGCTCGGTTTGTCCCGGCGCTGCACGATGCGGTGTTGCGGTAGAAGCGCTTCGGTCTTCGTCGATCCGTCTATATCTACAAACTGGAACATGCCGCGTCGGTCAAGGACGCC
>DASZFB010000083.1:0-2775 GCA_035940275.1 Candidatus Eremiobacteraceae bacterium
CGGATCGTGATGTCCATGCGCGCCATGATCTTGATGCGCGAGACGACTGCCGGATAGATCGGCCGCGGCAGCTTACGCATTTCCTGTAGCACGCCATCGAGCCGGAATCGCACGCGAACGGTGTCGGGGTACGGCTCGAGATGGATGTCGCTGGCTTTATACTCCGTTGCGGTTCGCAGAATAGATTCCACGAGCGAAACGATCGGCGTCGCGTCCGACATCTTGCGCAGCGCCTCGAGGTCTTCAATCTCGCTGCCTTCCTGCGCAAGCCCATCGGCAGACACCGTTGGGAGTCCCTGTAACAGCCGATCGACCGAATACAGTGTCGTGCCGTGATAGATCTCGTTGATCGCCTTCTCAACGTCCTCAATGAGAGCAAATCGTATTTCGACTTGATGCTTCGCGCGCAACAAGATAAGGTCGAGGGTCGGGAGATCGAGCGGATCCGCCATTGCCACGGTGAGTTTGTCGCCTTCGAGTTTCACGGGCACGATGTAGCCCGTCGTGGCTATGCTCACCGGAATCGTGTCCGATGCATTTGGATCCGGCCGGTTGCGCGACAGATCGATATACGGCACACCGAAGATCGCGCTTAGATATTCCTCAAGCTTTTCGTAAGATGCTAGTCCAAAGTCGACGATTGCCTCACGCAGCGACCTGCCTTCGTGAAGCCGCGCAAAGAGAAGTTTATCCGTATCCAGCGGTGACAGTTTATGTGTCTGCTCGATGCGCCGTACAACGCGCATGTAATAGGTGTGGTGCGCAGGGGTGAGCGGCTCGGCACCAATCGGGCGAACTTCACCGTCGATCGGTTTGGCAAAAACTTGCTCGCCGTTGGCCGGCGAATAGATCGCTTCAAAGAGCGAAAAGCGCTCGCTCGACCCGAGGTTTTGGAAATGCACTCCATAGGTCGTCGCGCCTTCAGGCCCGGTTTCGCGCCAAACAACCTCAATCGGTGCGCGCACTTGTTCGCCACTGGGGATTGCGATTTGCGCGAGGCCGCGCGTACCTATAGCAAAGTCGGCAAGCGTCGAAAGACGCATGCCACCGGCGCTAATATCAGAAGCGGTGCCTTCAGCCGTGGCACCGTCGTCTGTGCGTAAACTGACGGGAAGTTTTATGCGACGCCGCTGATACCGGCGCTGAGCGCGCTCTTGGTCTCTAACCGCGCGTTTCAAAGAGTCGTGGCCTCCGGACGGAGTCTTAAATGCAAACCGTTGCGACTACCGATAGCGCCCTCTTTTGCCATGCTTAGGGTAGCTATATGACAACATCGGTAGCGAAGGTGTGACAACGGTACTCCCGTTCGCCAGACCGCGCATTCTGTCCCGCAAATTCCGATTAGGTGAGTGCGCCGACCAGCTCTTTGACCGCCTCGGCGCTCTTGGCTAAAGCAGCCTGTTCCTGGGGCGTCAATTTGACCTCGATTATGCTTTCCAAGCCCTTGGAGCCGAGTTTGCAGGGCACCCCAACAAAAAGGTCGCGGATGCCGTATTCGCCTTGCAGATAGGCCGCGCACGGCAGTATTTTGTGCTTGTCTTTGAGGATGGCGTCCACCATCTCCTCAATCGACCGGGAAGGCGCGTAAAACGCGCTGCCAGTCTTCAGGAGCTTGACGATCTCGCCCCCACCGCCGGCCGTCCGCTTTACCAAACGGTCTATTGTAGCCGCATCCAGCAGCTCCGTAATCGGGATGCCTGCGACTGTCGAAAAGCGGGGCAAGGGCACCATCTGGTCGCCGTGACCGCCAAGCACGAACGCGTGCACGTTGTCGACGCTGACGCCTAGCTCAGCCGCAATGAACGTCGAAAATCGTGCCGAGTCGAGAACGCCGGCCATGCCCAAAACGCGCTCGCGTGGAAATCCACTTTTGCGACGCGCGACTTCGCACATCGCATCCAGCGGATTTGTCACGATGATCAGGATGCAATTCGGCGACAGCTTCACCGCCTGCTCCGTAGCAGCGCCAACGATCTCTGCATTTACTTTGAGGAGGTCGTCCCGGCTCATGCCCTCTTTGCGAGGCAACCCGGCAGTGATGACGACGATATCGGAGTTTGCCGTTTGCGAATAGTCGTTCGAGCCCGTAATGTGTACGTCGCGTCGTTCTACCGGCATCGACTCGAGCAGATCCAGCGCCTTGCCCTGCGGCACACCCTCGACCACGTCGACGAGAGCGATGTCGGCAAGCTCTTTTGCGGCGATCCAATGAGCGGCTGTCGCGCCCACATTTCCTGCGCCGACGATAGTCACTTTTTTCCGCATGGGTGCTCCTTAGACGCCAAATGTAAGACTTTTCATGCAGGCGTTCGGCGCTTGCGTTGGAGTGGACCTCTGACCGCTCCGCGAATAGTCATATAAGCAAGAGAGGTAGACGAACATGACGACGACTGCGACCAGCAGTACGACGCAGGCTCAAAGCGGCTTGCGCGGCGTTATTGTCGGCGACACAAAGATTTCGTATGTCGACGGCGAGCGCGGCGAGCTCATCTACCGCGGGATCGACATTCACGATCTCGCGCATCATTCGACCTTCGAAGAAGTTGCGTATCTTTTGTGGTTCGAGGCGTTGCCGTCGCGCCCAAGCCTCGATGCGTTTCGCGCCGATCTCGCTAAGCGCCGCACACTGCCCCTGCCGCTCGTCAGGATTCTTCGTGAGATTCCCGACAAGGCGACACCTATGGACGTCTTGCGGACAGCTGTCTCGGCGATGGCGCTCTTCGATCCTACGGCAAAGGACATCAGCCCCGAGGGCAACTTGGAGAAGGCCAAGCG
>DASZFB010000084.1:0-7019 GCA_035940275.1 Candidatus Eremiobacteraceae bacterium
CACGAGAGGCGATATTGGAGCGCTTGCCCGCGACGCTCGAACTCATGGGCGCATCGCTTGTGGTGTCGATCGTGCTCGGACTTTTCTTCGGCATCATCGCTGCCGTGAAGCCGTATTCACTCATCGACTACTTCGTGACGACGTTTGCTTTCTTCGGTTTCTCAATGCCGGTGTTTTGGTTTGCACTCATGCTGCAGATGCTCTTTGCAGTGCAAGGCATCCATCTTCAAGCGTTTGGCTACGCGCTCGACTACAGCACGCCATCCGCGGGAATGACGTCAACCGAGGGTGGCGGTTTCCTCGACCGCTTGCAACACCTGATCTTGCCAGTGGCAACACTCTCGGTCCTCAATCTGGCAACCTGGTCACGGTTTACCCGCGCTTCGATGCAAGAAGTGTTGCACACGGAATACATGCGCACTGCCGCAGCCAAGGGGCTCCCCTTCATGCGCATTCTTTTCAAGCACGGTCTTAAGAACGCGCTCATGCCGGTCGTCACTGTCACCGCACTGTCGCTCCCCGTTCTGTTCGGCGGGGCCATCATTACGGAAACGATCTACGCGTGGCCGGGGATGGGGCGGCTCTTTATCACCGCGCTCACGCAACAAGACTTTTCATTACTGATGGCCTATCTCGTGCTAAGCGCCGTGCTCGTCGTCGTCTTTAACTTGCTTGCGGATCTGACATACGGCTGGCTCGATCCGCGCGTGAAATACGACTAAGGATCGGTCTGCATGTCATACGTTACCGAAGCAATCCTCAGGCCGCCCCTGGATACGGCGCACGAAGAAGAGTTTGTCCAAGACCGCCATCAAACGTGGCGCAAGTTCAAGCGTCACCGGTTGGCCCTCACCGGCGCAGGCGTGCTCGTGTTACTCACGCTCGGCGCAGTTCTTGCTCCATGGCTCTCACATTTCGATCCCAATGCAATCGACACACACTGGCAGGGGTCGCCGCTCGCGCCTGGTCAGTTCGGCCATTGGATCGGCACGGACGAGATCGGCCGCGATCTGTATACCCGCATTCTTTTCGGTGCGCGCATTTCGCTGACGCTTGCCGTCTCTGCCGTCATCATCGAAGTACTGCTGGGTACTTTCATCGGCGCAGTTGCGGGCTACTATGGAGGCATCGTCGACGGGCTGCTCATGCGCCTCACGGACACCTTCCTTTCCATACCGCTTTTGCCGCTGCTGCTCGTTCTCACAGGAATCGTCGCGGCAAACACGAGTAAGGCGTCGCTCAACTTCGCGTCGATCGTGTTGATCATCGCGCTGTTGTCGTGGATGTACGTTGCGCGCCTCGTTCGCGGAGCATTTTTGAGTCTGCGAGAAAAAGAATTTGCTGAAGCAGCGCGTGCGATTGGAAGCGGGGATGCGCGCATCGTGCTCCGTCACTTGCTGCCGAACGCCGTTGGGCCGATCACCGTCCAAGCAACGCTCGACGTCGGCAACGTCATTCTCTTAGAGTCAGCGCTGTCGTATCTAGGATTTGGCATTCAGCCGCCCACCGCGTCCTGGGGTAGCATGCTCGCCAATGCACAGGAAAATATTTCCATTGCGCCGTGGGCAGCGATTTACCCCGGACTTGCAATTTTGATTACAGTGCTCGCGGTCAATTACATGGGTGACGGCCTGCGCGACGCGCTCGATCCCAACATCCAGTAGCAACGGACGCATTGACCTCGCAGGCTGGATATCGTATAACCTATTAGTGGTGCTCGCCCAGGTGGCGGAATTGGTAGACGCGCTAGTTTGAGGGGCTAGTCGGGTAAAACCGGTGCAGGTTCGAGTCCTGTCCTGGGCACCAAACATCTCAAGAGGCAGATCATCGGGAGGTGCGAACGTCATCGACATGGAGTTCGCGATTGGCATCGACCTCGGCGGTTCGCATACGTCGGCCGGCGCTGTCACGGCAGATGGTAAGATCATCCATCTGGCCGAGCGAGACATTGTATCCCACGAACCCAACGCCGTCGTCGACGAAGTCGATCGCGTCGTCCAACAAGTATTCTCCGCCGTCAATGAAAAGGATTGCATCGGCATTGGCATTGGGTCTCCAGGCAATATCGATGATAAAACCGGCACAATCAATTGGTCCCCGAACTTTGGGTGGACCGACGTACCGCTGAAGGCGCTACTTGAAAAGCGCATCAAGCATCCGCTCCACATCCTCAACGACGCGCGCTGTGCAACCATCGGCGAATATCTTTACGGTTCCGGCAAGGGCGTCGCTGAGTTTGCACTCATCACGCTCGGCACAGGCATCGGCGGGGGCTTTGTCTCAGGAGGACGCCTTCTTTTGGGCAACGCCATGGGCGCGGGCGAGGTCGGCCATCACGTCATCCGGCCAGAGACCGGTTTTATCTGTACGTGCGGCAAGCGTGGATGTTTTGAGGCCCAGGCGTCAGGCACCGGACTCCTGCGTCACGCGCTCGCTCTCGCACCGTCGTTTCCCCGCAGC
Organism: Candidatus Eremiobacteraceae bacterium; assembly: GCA_035940275.1. GTDB lineage: Bacteria > Vulcanimicrobiota > Vulcanimicrobiia > Eremiobacterales > Eremiobacteraceae > JAFANK01. The sequence continues at coordinate 2,461 of DASZFB010000084.1, forward strand.
ACGCTCCTGACGCGCAAGCCGCAGGACAAGTGGGGCAGCAAGATGATCCGCAAAGCTGTGGCAAAGGGCGATGAGCACGCCATTGCAACCTGGCGTCATTGGATGGCTGACCTAGCGCTGGGTGTCTCTAATATTATTGCCTTCACGAATCCCGCAATTATTGCGCTCGGCGGCGGTGTCGGTCAGACCGATGAAAAAGTGCTCGTCGCGCCGCTGGTAAAGCTCGTCGACGCGTTGACAGTCACTGTGCCCAAGGGCACCACGCGCATCGTTACAGCTGTGCTCGGCAACGACGCGGGTGTCATCGGTGCGGCGTCGCTCGCACGCTTGGGCGGCACCCGCCAACTGGTGAAGCCGCTCAACGGTGTTGTCTCATCGCCGGTTAAAGCAAAAACGTAAGTCAGGAACGGTGTTATGACGCGTGCATCTCTCCTTATTATTACCCTCGCCGTGATCGGTCTTGCTGCGTGCAGTAAAGGCACCCCGCCAACAACGTCGGAGGCGACGCCGACCATGGCGCCCCAAAACACGACGAACTTCCCGCTGTATGCGGGCAGTGAGGTGCTCGCATCCAAAGAATTCTCGCAAGTCATCACCTCGGCTCAAGCGGGCACCGGCATTATGGGCGCAGGCGCGGGTACATACTCCGGTAACGAGGTCATCGCGGGCTCAACCGCACCACTCGCGCAACTCGAGAGCTGGCTGCGAGAGAATGAAAAGAAGCCGCCAAGTGGTTTTGTCACCGTCGCTATCCCTGAAAACATGGCGACCGTGCATTCCATCGCCACGAAGAACGGAATGGATTTCGCGATCTTTCACGATGCGAAGAACGGCAAGCATGGGCTCATCGTCGTCGCGATGGATCCCGCAGCGGCGCACAACAAGCTCGGACCGGCGCTCGCGCTTGTATCGAGGTATCAAGCGCTGCCACCGGCGTTGCGCCAAAGCATCGACTCGCAGCTCAAGCAACGCTTCGGCTACACAGCCAGCGAATTCGTGCAACCCGGTAGCCCACTCGGAACGGCCGTTGGCGCGATGACCGAATTCCAGAACAAGAACGAGCGCGCCATCATCCTCATCGACGCAACAAAGCTATAAGCATGCACAACGTTCACATCCGGCTGCCGCTCCTAGCAAGCAGTCTAGCAACACTTGTCATGCTTGCGCTCTCGCTCGCGATCGCGAATGCCGGCACGTTTTCCCAATTGCACTGGCGATCGATCGGCCCAGCCGTTCCCGGCGGTCGAGTAGCGGCCGTTGCCGGGAGCGATCAAGAGCCGTTCTTATACTATATTGGAACCGCAGGCGGCGTTTTCAAGACGACCAACGGCGGCGCTTCGTGGGATGCCGTCTTTGCGAATCAGCCGGTCGCATCTATCGGCGCTGTCGCGATTTCGCCTTCCGTTCCGAACGACGTGTGGGTCGGCACGGGCGAAGGTAACCCGCGCGCAGACGCTTCTTACGGCAAGGGCGTCTACCGCAGCCGCGACGGCGCAAAAACGTGGAAGTTTCTCGGGCTCGACCAAACCTCACAGATTACGAAAATCCTGATCGACCCGAACCATCCCAACATCGCCCTTGTGGCAGCTCTGGGCAGTCCTTTCGCCGATAACACAGAGCGCGGTGTGTTCCGGACAACCGATGGCGGCAAGAACTGGGTCAAGACGCTTTACGTTGGTCCATCGACCGGCGCATCGGACCTCGCGTGGGATCCGCATCATCCGGACATCGTCTTCGCGGGCATGTGGCAGTTCCGCCGTCAGCCATGGAAAATTACCAGCGGCGGACCACGTAGCGGCTTGTATCGCTCGCTCGACGGCGGCCAGCATTGGAATAAACTGCAGGGAAACGGATTGCCAGCAGGTCTCATGGGGCGCATCGGCGTCGCAGTCGCGCCAAGCCATCCAAAGCGAGTCTACGCGATCATCGAATCCCCGCACGGATACGTGTGGCGCTCCGACGACGGCGGAGACCACTGGCAGCGTACCGCAGCGTACTCAAATGTCAACGAGCGACCGTGGTATTTTTCTCATTTGTTTGTTGATCCGACCAACCAAAGCCACGTGTACGCGCTGTCGGTAGATTTTTCGCAGAGCTACGATGGCGGTCAAACATTTAAAGCGATTGAGAACGCTGAGAATGTCGACTATCATGCGATGTGGTTCTCAGCGGACGGCCGCAGGATTCTCAGCGGACACGATGCCGGCTGGGCGCTTTCCGTCGATCGCGGCAAAACGTGGGATTGGCGTCTGAACGTCGCCATCAGTCAAACCTATCACATCGGCTACGATATGGAGAATCCGTACCATGTGTGCGGTGGTTTCCAGGATGCCGAGGCGTTTTGTGGCCCTTCGAACAGCCTCGATCCGCAGGGCATTCTGAACCGCGATTGGTTTGCGCTGAACGCATCGGACGGCACGTGGGTGTGGCCGGATCCCCTCGATTCGCATCTCATTTGGAACGCGACCTACTTCGGAGATTTAGGCCTTTTCGACGCAAACACGCAAGAAGAGACGGACGTCTCGCCGTTTCAGCACGACTTCGACGCCATCGGCACCATCGGTTCACGTTATCGGTTCGGCTGGGAAGCGCCGATTGCGTTCTCGCCGCAAGACGGGCATGTCATGTACTTCGGCGGCAACGTGCTCTTTTCGACGAGCGATCGCGGCCAGCACTGGAAAGTTTTGAGCCCGGATCTCACGCTCAACGACCCCGCGCATCACGCAGTCTCCGGCGGGCCAATTACCGTCGAGGGCGCGGGCGCCGAGTTCTACGATCTTATCTTCGATATTGGTCCCTCGAGCGTCGAACCCGGTTTGATTTGGCTTGGCATGGATGACGGCCTCATCCAACTCACGCGCGACAGCGGTGCGACGTGGCACAATGTTTCGGTCAAGAGCATCGCGCCGTACGGCCGAGTGAGCACAGTCGAGCCCTCACACGTGTCAGGCGCTCGAGCGTACGCTGTCATCGATCGTCATCTGCTCGGCGACCGCGCGCCGTATATCTTCAAAACGGATGACTACGGTGCGACGTGGCAAAGGATTACCAAGGGTCTACCGGTGGACGTCTATGCTCACGTCGTACGAGAGGATCCGCGCAATCCGAACGTGCTGTACGCTGGTCTCGAGCAAGGCATGTGGGTTTCGTTCAACCGGGGCGCTGATTGGCGCAGTATGCAAATCGACTTGCCGACGACATCCGCGCGCGACGTCCGCGTTCATCCGGTGGCGAACGATCTCATCGTCGGTACGCACGGCAACTCGCTTTTTATCCTCGACGATTTGGCGCCATTCCAAGAGCTCGATGCTGCTAAGGCGGCGCGCACCTACCTCTTTCAACCCAGAACCGCCTATCTTTTCTCGCTCTGGGAGCCCGAGCAGCAAGGCTCGGGAACCACGCCTCCGCTTGGCGCCTTCGCGGGCGAGAACCCAGCGTACGGCGCGATACTCTCCTACTACCTCAGCGCGAAAAGCAAAGTCCCTCCGGCTCTTGAGATCGTAGATAGCGCCGGACGTGTTGTGCGACACTTGGGTAAAGCTGATGGCGTCACGGCTGCAGCCGGTGTCAACCGGCTGGCCTGGAATCTGACTGAAGATGGACCAGTCAAGTGGCGAGGAACGCGCACATGGAACCAAGGTCCTGATGACGGTCCTGAGCCGGTCCCCGGCCATTATAGTGTACGGCTCCACGTTGGGCAATTGATCGTCACACGCGATTTGGAAGTGGTCGCCGATCCACGCGCACACTGGACACAAGACCAATACGTCGAGCGGCACAAATTCTTGAGCGAGCTCTTCGCTGAGACATCGAACGTCGACACTGCGCTTAACACGCTTGACTCTCTGCGCAAACAGTTCGATGAACGCCGGCGGCAGATCATCACCCGACGGGGCTCACAAGCGCTCCTCGCCGCGCTCAACGCGGCGGCCAAACGCTCCGAGGCAATTTTCTCGACCTTAACCTCGAATCCAAAGGCTGGTCAGGATTCCGATTTCCTCGTCGACCAAGTGCGCGAACGCATTGAGTACGTGGTCGGAAGCGTCACGACGCCGCTCGGCATGGGCACTGGCGACTACGGTGCATCATATCTGGGTCCACCGCAAGACGCACAATATAAAGAAGCAGCTGAAGTTCGTGGTATGTATGAGACCCGTATGGCAGCGTACGCGCGTTTCATAAAGGAAGACATCGCGGCGCTCAACGCTAGGCTGCGCCAAGCGGGCCTCCCGGCGATAAAGCCCTAGTCGTGCCCGAGGAGCAGCCCCGACACTCTATTGTGCGGATCCACAGCAAAGGTGAAGAGCACCGTGGTGTGTTCATATTTGACCCGGAAGCGCCAGAAAGCTGAATCGCCGTACACACCTTGATCCAGAGGCGTAAATGATTTCGGCTTGCCCAATGCCCGAAGTTGTCCAGACAGCTGTCGTACTTTTTCCTTTGTAAGTACGTCATTGAGACGCGGCGTTATGTGCGACCGGTCGATATGACCGCTCTCGAGCATTGTGTACCAGCTCTGTGCGCGAGAGATGTCGGTCTTCGAAGTTTTGAGTGCCGGA
>DASZFB010000085.1:0-5594 GCA_035940275.1 Candidatus Eremiobacteraceae bacterium
GCGTGCTCGCCTGCGGACTGTGTTTGCGCCAATCCACGCACTCCTCTTAAACGCCTATTACGTGGACACGATTTATCACTGGCTGTTTGAAGTTCCAGCGTTGACGTTCGCTTCAGACGTCGCGAAGTATATCGATCCCGAAGGCGTCGGCGGCGTGACTGCAGGCGTTGCGCGAGCCACAACCGGTCTTGGCGACGCGATGCGTGGCTGGGAGACCGGCTACCTCCGCCGCTACGGCCTCACAATGCTCATTGGCGTGGTGCTCGTCCTCGCCTACTATCTCTTCGTCGTGCACGGCGGTATGTCGGTGGGGATGCGTTGACGATGGTGAATTTGATCGACACCGTGATCTTCTTGCCGCTCGTTACCGGCCTTGTGTTGCTTTTTGTGCCGCGCACGGCGACAAGTACGCTCAAAGGCATCGCGCTGCTCGGAGCGGTCGCAACATTCCTCTTGTCGCTTGCGTTCTTGCCGATCGGCACGTCGGCTGCTGCCGACCAGATCGTGCCGTGGATCTCCGGTCCGTGGATTGCGTCGTATCACGTCCGCGTCGACTCCCTACGCTTGTTCTTTGTCATCTTGACGACGCTCGTGAGCGCGGGATGCATTTGGGCAGCATTCTCCTACGCGAACCCGGCGCGGCTGCGCGGCTTCTTGTTCTTGCTCTTGGCGTTTGAAACGACGCTGCTCGGGTTGTTCACGGCAGCTGATTTGCTGCTGTTCTACATCTACTGGGATCTTATGCTCATTCCGGTATTCTTGCTGCTGAGCGGATATGCCGGATCAGAACAAGCGCGGCGAGCCGCATGGGGTTATCTCATCTACAACGGTGCGGGCGGGCTCATACTGCTCCTTGGCGTCGTAGCGCTCGTGAGCCAGACGCACACATTCGAGGTGTCAGGAACCGCGTTTCCTCTGAGTGCACAGCTTGAGTGGTGGATTTTCGGCTCGTTTGCAATCGCGTTTCTCGTCAAGACGCCCGCTTTTCCATTCCACAGTTGGATGCCGCCGACTTACACGCACTCGCCGGCTCCGCTCGTCGCCATGATTTCGGGCGTGCAAAGTAAAGCCGGTCTCTTTGGTTTACTCGCCTTTGCCATGCCGCTATTTCCAAACGCCTCGCTTGCTTGGGCTCCAGCGTTGATCATCATCGCCGTCTTGAGCATCCTCTACGGAGCATTCGCTGCCATCGGTGAACGCGACGCAAAAACACTCGTCGCATTCTCGTCGCTCTCACACCTTGGCCTCGTGTGGCTCGCGCTCTTCGCGTTTAGCATCACCTCGGTTTCTGCAAGCATTCTTATGCTCGTCAGCCACGGGCTCATCATTGCCGCATTGTTCTTGCTCCTTGGGTTCGTTGAGGAGCGCGTAAAAACGCGCGAGCTCGGGGCGTTTGGTGGCCTCAGCCTTCGGGCTCCTCGCTTAGCCGTATTCATGCTCATCGCAGCGATGGCTGCCCTTGGGTTGCCTGGGCTATCTGGCTTTGCGGGTGAGTTCCTCATCCTCATCGGTACCTGGCAGACGCAGCCGCTTTACACGGCTCTGGCGCTGATAACTGTCGTGCTCGCCGCTGTATATATGTTGAAACTCTTTCAGAACACGATGCACGGACCCGAGCGGCTACCGTATCAGGGCTCAATATTCGAGATGCGCCCGCGTGAGATGTGGCTTGTCGCACCGCTGCTTGCTGCGATCGTTTTTCTTGGGGTGTGGCCGGGTTGGTTGAACGACCGGACACCGTCAACGGTTACGGTTGACACAAATTCGTCAAGCATTTCGATGGAAGGTCATCCATGACGTTCCAAGGTGTGGCGATCTCGTGGCCGGTTCTCGCGCCCATCGTGGCACTGACGATCGGCGGGCTCTTGATCATGCTCGTCGATCTCGTCAGCCGCAAAGCGGATCGCACGCTGCTCTACGGACTCGGGGTCGCCTCGTGTATAGCTGCGTTCGTAACGATGTTGCCGCTCTACGGGCAAGAGCAGATCACGCTCGCCGGCGCCTTTGCGTCCGACCGTTTCTCGTGGACGTTTGACGCGCTCTTGCTCGTGACACTCGCGATCACGTTTTTGCTCTCATCCCTGCGCAAAGCGGAAGATGGCGGCAACGCCGGGGCCTATGCAGCGCTCTTGATCTTCTGCACAATCGGCGGCATGGTAATGGCCGGTGCGAACAACCTCATCATCATTTTCCTGGGAATTGAGCAGCTTTCGCTCGCGCTGTACGTGCTGGCAGGGACTGGCTTCCCACGTGAAGCCTCGCAAGAGGCGGCCCTCAAGTACGTGCTCTTGGGCTCGCTCGCGTCCGGCTTCTTGATCTTTGGCTCCGCGCTCTTGTATGGAGCATCCGGCGGCATCGGCTTGGCAGCGATCGCGACCGCCGCAAACAATCCGAGTGGATTGTTCGTGGCCGGTTTCGGACTCTTTTTGGTCGGGCTCGCGTTCAAGCTCGCGCTCGTTCCGTTTCACACGTGGGCGCCGGACGTGTATGAGGGCTCGCCGCTCGCCGTGACCGGTTTCATGGCCGTGGCTGTGAAGGTCGCCGCCTTTGCTATCTTGGCGCGCATCGTGTACGTCGTTCTTGGGCACGACTCTGTCGCGCTTATCCCACTATGGGTTCTTGCGATTCTCTCCATGCTCGTGGGAAATCTCGGCGCAATCCGCCAGCGCAACCTCAAACGGCTTTTGGGATATTCGAGCATCGCACAGGCGGGATACATCATTGTGGCGCTCGCCGGAGTCGGCCACGGCGGCTTGACGACCATGCTCTTTTACCTTACCGCGTATGCATTCACGACGCTGGGAGCATTTGCCGTGATGGCGCTGCTCGGCGACGGATCCGACTCATATGCAGAACTCGACGCGTATCGAGGTCTTCTTTTCCGCAGACCGCTGCCAGCCGCTGCTATGGCGCTATTTTTCTTCTCGCTCGCCGGCATTCCAGCGACCGCCGGATTTTACGGAAAGATCCTGCTCTTGCAGCAAGCATTCACCGGGGGGCCATGGGGACTTGCCATGGCCGTCACATTAGTTTTTGGCACGCTCGTCTCGTTCTATGTCTATGGCAAGGTTGTCTGGTACATGTACGCGTACTCGGAGGACGAGGCCGCGTTGCCTACCGGCAATGCGCTGGCACCATGGATAGCGGTGACGGCGGGCGCGGTCGGCACCATCGTCTTCGGCATCCTTCCGCAGATTTTTTATGCTAGCCAGCCGTTTTTGAGCGCAGCCGCGAAATAACCGTGACGGCTTGAGGTCGTTTATTGAAGCTCCGCCTGGTTATTCTAGTGCTCGCGGTCGTCGCGTTCGCATCGTGTTCGCCGCTCACACGCGCGGCGACCGGTCACGCCTCACCTTCGCCCCTGCCCATCGCGACCGGCGATTTCCCCATGTACGGTCACGCAGCGGATTTCTCGTGGATGGCCGGCAGGGTGCATCGCGATCCCGCGTGTCTCTATCTGGATTTCGGTAACGCGCGGCAAGCGCTCTGGGGCGGGCACATCGCTCTGAACGCATCAACCGAGCAAATGAACGCGCTGCGCGACGGCGATACGATTGTTGTCAAAGGAGAACTAACGCTTCTCGCGTACGGCGCGTGCGGCGCGCCGTCGTATGTCGTCTCAACAATAGAAGAGCATTGATCCCCAGGGGTAGCGATCGAGGCAAGCTCGACCGCTACCTTGTTCTTTGGCCTTACGTCGAGTATGGGGCGGGCGTCATCATCATGTTGTTTTTCGCGCTCTTGGGTGAATGGCGCATTCCCGCCATATGGTATCCAGCTGCATCCGCCGCAGCTTTGCACATATACTCGCCATGCTTCGTGCGACCATAATATGGATCGCCGGCTTCGTGATATGCCTTCTTGGCGGTGTTTACCCACACGATGTCGCCCTTGCAGTTCAGCCCCTTTGGAACCGGAGCAGCTTTCGCCAGCGGCATCGCGGCGGTTTCTCTTTGCATTTCCGACATCGGGGTCGCCGCCGGTGCAACCGTGCCCGTGTTCGCCGGAGCGGATTGGTTGCCGCCGCAAGCCGCAATCAGCCCAACCATAACGAGGGCAAGGAACACTCCCGCGGTTACGCGGCCAAATCGAACCAGCATGCTTTGTTGTCCTTTCAAAAGAACGACGCTTGCGCAAGATGGAATGCTGGCGCCGTTTGCGCTGCACGCTAAAAACCCTGCGCTGCCTTAAGAGGAGACCGTATTCATGGGTGATCGAGCTACATTTCTTGCGACGATGATTTCGCTGTCGAGCGCTGCATTCGGGGTCATTGCAGCTCTCGCATGGAACGCCGCAATCTCTGACTTGATAAAGCAACTTCTTCCGGGGGGCAAGGGAATTGTGCCGGAATTTATCTACGCCGTCATCGTGACGATTCTCGGTGTCATCGTCATGGTCAATCTCGGCAAACTCGCAGAACGCACGGCTGGTAAGAGCATCGTCTGACCGCTCGCGCGAATCGGTCGTGTGCTCGTGTGATTCATCGCACCACTTTGGGCTCTGCCGAGTTTGTGATGGCACTTTCGGTGTCCCAATCTCGTTTTTGACCAGGTGAGACCGATACACATCTATAACTCGTACACGCAGGGCGTTTACTGAAGCGACCATCATTTTGCGTGCCCTAGTTCGCGTTCATCTTCCTTAAGGAGTCCCATTTCGAGTGCTGATTGTCGCGATCATCGTCGCTTCATTGCTTGCCGCAAGCTCAGCCATCGCTCCCACGCAGTCGAGCCCAGCGCCCACGCCGACGCGCTTCGTCGGCGAAACATTTTCGTACAGTGCGCATGCGGTCATGTCGCAATCCATCGCGGGCAACGATGCATTCGGGCGTCCAATCAACCAGACGTCGGCACCGACGAACGTCAAGCTTCACGAGAGCATCTCGATCACCAAGGCGACCGCACAAGACCTCACGATGCATCGCTTGGGCACGATCACGGCGGTCGTTGTGGGCGCAAAACCCGTCACGAAGTCGGGCCAAGGCTGGACCATTGTCAACAATAGCGGCATCGTCGTGCATGATTCGGGAAAGCTGGGCGGGTTGTTCTTACTGCCGCTGCCATTTCTGGCGAACGGATCAATGAAGGACGGCGCCGAGCTTGCGGTCGGCGATAGCTGGACTGGAGAGCTTGGGACCAAACTTTACGGGATGACCGCCCGGCCACAGCTCAAGTTCACCGTGACTGCCGAACGAATCGTGTCGGACATCAAAGTGTACACCATTGAGGCAACCGGTAGTGTGCGGATGAAAGAGCCCGTCATGACCGCGGCGGGCGAGCCGCTCGGGTACGCCACAGGCACCGCTGACATTACCGCGCACCTCGAGTACGATCGCGACAATCGCCGCCTCGTCTCCATGCAGGCGGAGCTCAACGACACGCTCCATTATAGCGGCCCGACCAAACATATCAGCGGCCACGTGAAGGACCACCAGCAATGCGTGGTCTCACTCGACCTCTCATCCGTTGCGGGCGGCCTGCATGACGACGTCAGCACGGACCCGCTGTCCGGACCCCAACCCTAACGGTCGACGCAAGGTCGACCGCTACATAGGACGCCTTTGAAGCAACGGACCTTTAGGTCCGTTTTTTTAA
>DASZFB010000086.1:0-2415 GCA_035940275.1 Candidatus Eremiobacteraceae bacterium
TCAACGCTTCGCTTGCAGCCTCACGACCGCACGCGCATGACTCGGGGTCGGTGTGGCTCGCTGCGCCTTCACCGTAACGGACTTGCACCGTCTACCTTCCGCCGGTCTCCCGGCGCACCCGTCCACAGCATCAATAAGCGAAATCCAACAACCGGCAAATGCGGCTAAGCTATCGGGAGTCTAACGGCGCGAAATTGATGTCGCGCTTGCACGCCTGGTAGCTTGGCCATCGGTCTTGCTACCTCGCGCGCGCAGTCGATGAACAACTTGGCCAATGGGCTGAGCGTTCGATTCTTGACCGTGATAATGCCCGCGGCGAGCTGCACAGCTGGCAACTTTAGCGGCAGTATTTGTAGTCCCGCCCTTCTGTTGAAATGCGCGACCGAGCTTGGCAACACTCCAACAAATCGGCCGCTCGCGATTAATGTGACGGTCAGTTGTCCGGACAGCGTAGCGATGCTCGGCCGGGGCGGCTGCAACTTGCTGGCGCGAAAAATCTGAAGAATAAGCGCGCCTGGCACGCTGTTGTACGGCGGCAGGGTTCGCGAGAGAGCTCCTCCAATGTCACATGCCGCCGGCGAGCTAATTTGCTGTTCCTTCCGGCAACTGCCAGAAACGGCTCGTCAAATAGGATTTCCGAAACAAGGTCATCCGCTGACAACTCCTGAGACACTCTCCCAATCAACAAGTCGATGTTGCGCTCGCGCAGTTCTTGAAACTGAAGCATTGCGGTTTGCGCCATAACCACATGCAGGCGTATGCGCGGATATCGCTGAAAAAATCGCCCAACGATCGCCGGCAGCAGACCGGCCATGGTAATTTCCGGGCAGCCAACCCGCAGTTCTCCAGAGGTGGGATCGGAGAGAGCCTCGAGCACCTTCAGTCCATGGCGCAGTTCATTAAATACTGTGACGCCGCAATTGAGCAGTGCTACCCCGTGCGTGGTGAGTTCGACGCCCTGCGAGCTACGATCCAACAACCGAACGCCCAAAGTCCGCTCTAGCTCTGAGATGGTTTTTGAAACGACGGGATGTGAAACCGAAAGCTGGGACGACGCTTTAGCCATGCTGCCGCATTCGGCGACGGAGAGGAGGATATGAAGGTCGCGCAGTTTAATGCGACGACCAATGCGATCTGCCCAGTCCATTTGAACACTCCTGCCCTTACCCAAACGGCTACGGCCGAGTAATCAAATAGAACTTCCAGACTACATGCAAACGCGACACACTTCAATCGCGCGTCTGGAGCGCGCTTGTTCCAAATTTTAGTCCGATACCGACCAGCCCCCGGGAGGTAGCTATGTGGATCAGAGTCATGAGCCGAATGGTTATGTCTCTTGGTATTGCGGCCGCAATGTTCGGAGGTGCTGCGGCGCAGACCACCATCAAAATCGGAATGGTCATGCCGTTGACCGGCACACTTGCGAGCGCTGGCAAGCAAGTTGTCGCGGGCGCACGCCTTTACGTTGCCGAGCACGGCAACACGGTAGCCGGCAAGCAGATCGAACTTGTTGTCAAAGACGACGGCACATCCTTCGACGTAGGCAAACGTCTCATCCAGCAGGCCGTCGCCAATCACGAAATTGATGTGCTCGCCGGCGGCACGACCGGCGATCTGTTGGCCAGTGCGCCAATCATAACCGAAAGCAAAATGCCCACCGTCATCATGCTGTCCAGCACGTCAGCGGTGATCGATAAGTCACCCTACTTCGTCCGGACGAGCTGCACGCTGGCGCAATCGTCGGCGATCGTCGCCGCATGGGCCGCCCAGAACGGCATCAACAGGGTGGTGACCTTGGTCAGCGATTTTGCTCCTGGACATGAGGCCGAGGCAAGGTTCAAGGATCGTTATCTCGTGTCGGGTGGTGAGATCGCGGAATCGATCCGAGTACCTCTACAAAATCCGGATTTCGCACCCTTTTTGCAGCGCGTTCGCGATGACTCCCCACAGGCCGTATTCGTCTTCATTCCCTCGGTCCAGGCCGGGACCTTGGCCAAACAATTCGTCGAACGTGGCCTCGACAAAGCCGGAATCAGGCTAATCGGACCTGGAGATATAACCGACGATGAACTGCTTCCGGCGACGGGCGATGCGATGCTGGGAACCGTGACGGCGCACTTCTACTCTGCCGCGCATCCCTCACCGCTGAACACGGTATTCGTCGACGCGTACCGGAAGCTGACCGGCAATCGCGCAAATTTCATGGCGGTCAGCGGGTACGACGGCATGCACCTCATCTACGAAGCGCTGAAGAAGACTAATGGATCCGTTGCGGGCGATGCGCTTGTATCCGCAATGAAGGGTATGGCCTGGGAAAGTCCCCGCGGCCCCATGTCGATCGATACGACGACTGGAGACGTGGTGCATAACATCTACATACGCAAGGTCGAGCGAGCTAACGGCGAAATCAACAAC
>DASZFB010000087.1:0-3867 GCA_035940275.1 Candidatus Eremiobacteraceae bacterium
AGCGATGATTTTCGTGTAACGATCACAGGCCGGGGAGGCCATGCTGCGGCGCCGCACTTGGGCGTCGACGTAATCCCTGTCATCGCGGAAATCGTAAGCGCGTTACAGCGAGTGACGAGCCGAGAGATTGACCCGCTTGAAAGTTTTGTCCTGGGAATCGGCACGATCAAAGGTGGCTACCGCGCGAACATTATCGCGGATCATGCACAAATCGAAGGCACGATTCGATGCTTCAATGAGACGTTGCGCGCCACGATACCGAAGCGCATCGAGCGTATCGTCAAAGGCATAAGCGAGGCTCACGGCGCGCACTACACAGTTGAATTCGCCTCTGGCTATCCTGCGGTCGTGAATGACGCTCGACTATCGAGCTTGGTTGCCGACATCGCGCGATCGACACCCGATGTTACGGAAGTTGTCGAACTTCCGTTCCCGCGCATGGGCGCTGAAGACTTCGCGTACTTTGCACGAGCGGTTCCGGGCTGCATGTTGCGCTTGGGAGTTGCAGCGCCTGATGACAAGCATCCCGCAATGTTGCACGCGCCGGAATTTCGCATCGATGAACGTTCGCTGCGGGTAGGCGTCGCACTGTTCCGCGAGCTTGCACTCCGTCTCCCAGCCACGTTGTGACCACGCTCACAGCCGAAGACTAATCTCTCCGCCGAACTTCTTCCTACGACGATACTAACAATAGCACCGAGCTCGCGGTTTTTGAAAGCGTAGGAGAACTGTGGCAAACCAGGATCTACGATTTCGACGTCGTGTTACGACTGTCGGGGATCAACAGCCTAAGAAGAATCTACCGGTTATCATCGCGGTGGCAGCCGCTGCGGTCATTATCGTGCCCGCGCTTATCTACACGGCGCTGCATCCGGCGAACGTTACTTCGACCATGAAGCAGTTCGCCAGGCATATGCCGGTGCAGATAAAGGACATCGGGCGGGTTTCCATTGTTGCGACTCGCACGACACCCACCCCGCAACCCTCGGCAACACCGAGCGCAGCTCCGAGCGCCACCCCGGCAAGCAAAGAAAAGATGACGCCGGCGCAAATCGCACACGTGGCCCACTTGAAACGTGCGCACGAATTGGCCCTCGCGGCTGCAGCAGTCCACTCGAAGAAGCTCGCATCGAACGGACAGATATCCGACAGCTCAGGTAATGTGGATACACCTGCCTCGGGTTCTACAAGCATGACGACGGCGTCAACAACCGCCACTGCACCGCCTGGAACGGTTGCGTCAGAACAGCAACCTGTTGCCGACGCCACGCCCGTGTACGCGCCTGAGATGGTCGTGGAAGCCCGCTTCGTGCACCAAGCTGAGCCGGATTATCCTGAAGTGGCCAAGGAACAGAATGCTCAAGGCACGGCAGTCGTGTTCGCCACGATCGGACCCAACGGCAACGTCATCTCAACCCGGATAGATCAGTCCACAGGTAACAGGTTGCTCGATGCAGCCGCCCTCACCGCCGCACGTGAAAGCACGTTCCAACCGCCCATGATTAACGGCAAGCCGGCAACCGAGACATATCGCCTCCTTTATACCTTCGCCCTGTAAACTCTGACACAAATGAAGTAGTGGCGCGAGTACCCGCGCCACTACTTCTTTTTATTGGCGTAAACGGACCTAAGGGTCCGTTGCTTCAAACGTCCGTTGCTTCAAAGGTCAGATGATTATTTGGCGCTGAGGAGTTCGGCGTGGCGCCGTTCGACGTCAGGATTTTTGGCGTGTTCGAGGACAAGCGCCAGCGTCGCGAGAGCTTTTTCGAGATCGCCAGCGTCTGCTTGGTGATCGGCGAGCTGGAGGCTGAGCGATGCCGCCTCCTCAAAGCGCTCCGTGCCGAGATAGCACTCGAGCAACGGCGACGCGACGTCAGCGTCAAACCCACTCTTGAGCAAACGTTCGTAACTTTGCGCTGCGCCTGCGAAATCGCCAGACGTGAATGCTGCTTCAGCTTTTCTTCGCGTGAAGGCCGCGAGGCCCGGTGGTAAACCAACGGCTGCGCCTGATGGTGCGCTGCTTGGCGTCGGGACGGCGCTCGGCTTGGGAGTAGGGCTCTTCGCGCCGTTGTTTACGGCGGGAGCGGCAGTTTTTGGCGCCTGAGGAGCGGGTGCATCGGCCGGAGTTTCTTCTTCGGCCTCCTTAGAAGCGGTAGGACCGAGCAACATCGTCATTTCGTCTTCACTCGCCGGCTCGACGTTGGAAACGTCGTCCCATGCGGTGCGGCCGATAACAACGTTTCCAGCCTTGCTTCCCCAAACGGGTTCGGGCTCTGGCTCATCGGCATACGTTTCTTCTGGGGCGGGATGAGTCTCCACCGGCGCCGCGGCGTACGGCGCTCGGTCGGTCGACCTAAAGTCGACCGCTACATCTTCCATCGGCGGCAGCGATCCTAAGCGTTGCTTCAGGCCCTCGAAGCGGCCGTCATCGAGTCCCTTCTCGCGAATTGCGTTGAGAAGATGGGCGATCTCGACTCGTTCACTACTGAGCGTGACGTCCGGGAGAGATTCGAGCCAGCGCTGCACGTCGCTTGCCGCTTGCGGTTCGATCTCAATCAGCTTGTGCGCGAAGAACGGCACTTCGTCGAAGTGGTGCGCCTGCATGAGCTCGCCAATGCCGCGACGCAGATGATCAACTGCGTCCGGGTTGCGGCTCATGATAGCGTACAGCTCGCCCAGCCGTGCGACAAGCACGCCGTCGTCAGGCAGAAGCTTCTCGCAGTACCGGTATTCGTCGATGGCGTCCGCCATGTAGCCGGCGCGATACAGTCCCTCGGCGTTTGCTAACCTGATCTGCGGATCGTCCGGATTTTCGACCGCAATGGCACTGAGCAGCTCGAGCAGCGAATCATTAATTTGTCCGTTGCGCGTCAGCTTGGCGAATTGTTTGGCGATGATCGCGCGATCGGGACCTAACGGGTTGATGACCTTCGATCCAAAAAGGCTTCGTTTCTTCTCACGCGCGTTGAGCACTTCGGCGAGCACGCCCACTGCGGCGTCGTAGCGTTTCTCCTCCGCCAGCGCATCCGTCGCCTCGACATACAAGGGAACAGCCGCTCGCAATCCCTTGAGAGCGGCTACTTCTTGTGCTTTGGCGAGTTTGTTAGAAGCGATTGTCACGTCCGCCTCGCCCATCGCGTGTCAAAACGGGATTGGGCTCGGGGACTTCAATCTTCGCAAGTTGGTCCTTCAGCGACGCAATGCGGTCCCCGACATCGCGGTAATCTGGTGCGCCGGCCTGTATCTCTTCGAATGACCATAGCGCCAGGTTCAGCGATTCCTGATCGCCGCGGCTCTCGTAGAGGTCTGCGAGGTTATAAAGTACGTCACGATACTGTCCATCCGGTTGCCCTGGGATCTCCAAGGCCTTCGAGAAATGTTGTGCGGCTTCGTCCGCGCGACCCAGCCCGCGTAGGCACAGGCCGATGCCGTTCTCGCGCAATACCCCAAACTCAGGATCGGAGAGCGCGTCGAACATAGGGGTCGCTTCTTTATAGCGCTTCAGGTCGACGTATGCAAGCGCGAGGCAATACCGGACAGTCGAACTGTTGTTGCCGGCGGTGACCAGCTTCTCGCACGCCTTGGCTGCAGCGGCAGCGTTACCGTTCTCGCGCAACCGCTCGGCCGCGTCGATCATGCGTGAGTCTGGATCGGGTGAACCGTTGCCGAGTTCGCGCGCAGCGCGCAGCGCCTCGTCTACTTTGCCGCTGGCGACGAGCGCGTCGATATCAACCTTCGCAGCATCAGCTTTGCCCTTGGGCGCAGCGGCGGGCGTTGGTGCGGGCGCTGCTTTTGCCGGAGCACTCGGCGCGGGAGCACTCGGTGCTGCGGCCTTGGGAGGCGGCGCCGCTCCATTTGCTGGCGAAG
>DASZFB010000088.1:0-5404 GCA_035940275.1 Candidatus Eremiobacteraceae bacterium
CGACGTTGTATTTCTTCGAGGTCGTGACGTAGTCGACGTCATTTTGGGATGTGCCGGTGCTCAGATGCGAATGCCACGCGTCTGTAAACGGACCGGTCTTGTGGAAATCGCTGTACGTGTATACGACACGCTCGCGTAAGAAGGGAACCTCCGCGCGGGTTAGGAGGTAGCTCTTCTTGTCGATAAAGAGCCACCAAAGAAGACCACCTTGCGGATGTATCTCAACGACGTATGCAGCACTTGCTCCCGTCGTCTCACCGAGAAGCTTCAGATCGGAGCTCTGATGCTTGAGATATAATCCGAGCGCCTCGTTATCAATCTCGCTTGCATCGTGGACGCCGTGCAGCAGCACGACGAGCCCATTCTCATTACGGCGCCAGAGCTGCCCGTTGCTACGGCCGTTTTGAAACGACATAACTCCGAGATCGTCCACGGATCTGTAGTCATCACCCGAGACAACCTCGCGGAACGTACCTTTGAGCCCCCAAGCGCTCAGTGAGCCTTCCTCAACGCTTGTTGAAAAGGGCGCATCTGCACCGCGTGCTTTCCTTGCGGCGGCGAGCACGTCTTGGAGCCGAGCACTGGTCGCGGAAATTCCGCCGGGAGGTGCGTAGGGATCGCTTGCATTCGCGGCTACTTGAAATGCCAAAATGATGACGCATATAAATGCGAAAACGAACGAACGTGAAATATAAGTCACGACCGGCCTCCCTGGTTGGTGCGTCGTTCATGCCCGGGGAGGTTTTTCCTATGGCCAAACCTACTCTCTATGACTCAAGGGGGTTCTACCGTGCAAAGTACGACTGTTCTCTGTGGCGCCATGGTCTGTTTGATCGCACTGTGCGGCAACACGGCGCTGGGAAATTCGGCCGCGCCTTCGCTTAGCGCCGTTCGCAAGGCGATCGACGCCGGAAACCGTGAGTACTTGCGCTCTCTGGAGGCTGGCGATTCAACGGCGTACGCCGCCCTGTATGCCATCGACGGCATCCAGATGCCGTCGTCCAAAGCGGCCATCGTCCGGGGTCGGGCTGCGATAGCGTCGCAAACAGCTCTGGACCTCAAGGACACGAAATACTTGAAGGGGAGCATCGTGACGTCGAACATCGCCGTATACGGCGACGCGGCCTACGAGGCGGGCACCTACTCGTTCACGTATCAAGAGAAAAAGAAGCAGCCGGCAACTGCGACCGGCCGCTACTTTGTGGTCTGGCAGCGCCAGACGGACGGATCCTATCTAATTAAGGTCGACTCGGGATTTCCGCAGGTATGTCCCCACTGACTACCAGCCTTGAACGTCGCCACATGAGACGTAGGTATTCATACCTGCTCCCATGTTCTTGTGAACGAGGATAGCCCACGATCCTGCTTTCGATGGCAAAGCGGAAATAGTACTCACCGATCGGCCGTCGACGACGTCCTTGAGGACCGCTTTGGGAACGGGGTTGGGTTTGGCGCAGGTGCCAGGATGGATGTGCGCCGGTTCGCTCGCCCCTTTGGGCACGGCGCTGAGATCAATGGTGACGGTTTGCTTCCCGCCGACGGGACTGCTGATGGTAGCCGTGCCGCTCTGACCCGAGCCGCCCAACGCTTTCATTGTCGCGGTGATGTGCTTGGTACTTGCGAGGATCGTTCCCGATAGCGTCACAAGTGCGACCAACACAAGAACAAATCCCAGTCGGAATTTCATCAAAAATCCTCCGTCAACTGTACGCTGAAGCGTATGGTGGATATACGAACCAGACCGGGCGAAGAATTACTCTATTCTGAGGCACATTTCATTCTTTGCCGCGAGGCCTCTTAGGCAGAGATCTGGCACATCCCCGACTTTGCCCCGCGCAAGGTTGTTTTAATAAAGTTAAAATAGGTACGTCATGCGCAGATCAACTTTTGTGAACGCGATATTTGCGTTGTCGGCCGTCGGCCCTTTGAGCATTGGAGTAACGCATATGGACAAGCGTATCGCTGGTATACTTATCCCAGACACGAAGCTGGCACGAGAAGCGACTGACATCGCGCGCTTTGCTGAGCCCGTCGAGATATTCAACCACTCACTGCGAACGTTTCTCTTTGCAGAGCTCATCGCGAAAGCAAAAAAGACATCGCACGATACTGAGATCGTCTACGTTGCCTCCATTTTACATGATGCGGGGCTCTCGTCGCGCTACATGAGCGCGAAGTATCCCTTTGAAGTGGATGGCGCGAACCTTGCGCGAACGTTACTCAAGGAACACGGCATCTCGGATGGTCGTTCCGATATCGCTTGGGACGCGGTGGCGCTGCACGACAACGGCGGCATTGCCCAGCATAAACAGGCTGAAGTGATGTTAGTCAATGCCGGGGTGGGTGCCGACTTTGGGGCGTACCTCGACGATCTCGCGCGGTCGGATATTGTAAGCGTCCTAGATGCCGCACCGCGAACAAGATTTGTCGACGTGTTTCTCGCAGCGGCTGCGATAGTCGCCAAGCGCAAACCGCTCGCGGCTGCACACTCGTTTGTCGCAGACGTTGGATACTGCAAAGTGCCGGGATTTCACATCCCGAGTTTTTGTGATGAAGTTCTTACCGATCCGTTTGCCGAGTACTACAAGCCGAACGGCTGATTTGACTAAACCGCGCGCGCCTCTTGGTCCTCACAAGGCGCAATGCCATGTACCACGTTCCACGACCGCGCAAAACGTTCTTCGAATTCTTGTCGCGCCCGGGGCATCAGTAAAAACGCGAGAGCGCTCCCTGCGACTCGACCGGTGCGGGCGGCGACATCCGAGAGCGGAGCCATCCCGCCGAATCGGTCGCTCAGATCCAGGGCAGCTCTGAGCATCGTGGCATCGGTCTCAAAGCCGGGTATCTCTTCTTCGAGATAGGCTTTGAGCGCAAAGACGAAACTGTCATCGACAATTATACAACCAAGACCGTGTGCGGGCGCGAACGGATGGCAGAACATGTCGTAGAGCGCAAATTGGTCTCGGCACCGCAACGCTGTTTCCCAAGCGAGAATGCGAAGCCGCTGTGCCTTGTCCGAGTCACCGAGGACGTCAAGCGCTCCGGCAAGCGAAACGTGAGCGTAACTGATCAGGACAGGAGATTCATGATGAACCGCGAGCGCGAGCGCTGACTCGGCCGCGCTTTTGGATGCTATCGGATCAAGAGCGAGGAGGTGGCGAGCAGCAACGGCCTCCGTGAGGGCTTTCGTCCACACTTTGGGATAGCGCTCAAAGAGCGCGTAGGGAGGAGCCCATTGTGCGCCGCACATGAGCGCCGCCCGCCCGGCAATGCCTGCGGCCCGCAACGCGAATCCGCCCTCAAGTGCGGCAATCACGGGCGCTGCACCGTTGGCAAGCGCGAATGCCTCCTCGTGAAATCCGCGCACATGCGAGAGCATCGCTCGCGCGAGCGCCGTGCGCGCCATGATATTGAGATCGTGCCCGTGGACATCAAGCAGCTCCACGTCGTCCAAGGCGATCGCGGCTGCTGTCAAATCACCATCACAAAGCGCCTGATCCGCCTCGCTGATCATGGCGAGCGCGAGCAACGACTCATCGTCGCCCGCGAGCGCTCGGAGTGGCTCGAGGAGTGCTTCGCTTTCCCGTGCGTCGGCTCGGCGGCATGCTTCGCACCGGTCGAGGAAGGCGAGTTCGAAGGCTGCAGCGTTGTATCGTGGTCCAAGGTCTTCGCCCAGCTTTGCCCGCAGCTCATCGCGAATCAGAGCAGCGCGCCTATTCTCGCCGCACGAGACGAGGTGACGAGCAACCGCGCTGAGTGCCAGCATCCGCCACGGGCCTTCGCACGCCTCGATCAGATCCTGGCCGACGTCGAGCCCCGCCCACACGGCGGTGCGCACGATGTTATAGGCGAGTTCACCGTCATGCACTTTCGGCGCGCGCCGATAGATGTCGAACGCCGCTTTGGGATCGACCGTCTCAACCAGCCGCGCAAGCCGCATCAAATGACCAAGACTGTCCGGTGGCCGGCGCAACAGTCTCTCTATTGCTTGCGTGATGCCGTCGATTGCATCGGCCCGGTGACGAAAGAAGTGCCGCATCGACAAATGTAACGCCGTTGCGGCTTGCCGCGTCGTCTGCCCGGCGAAATCACAGCGTCGAATAATGTCAAGCCGCAGACGATCCGTAGGACTCGAAGAGTCAAACGCTTCTTCGATAATTCTCTCGAGTGCCTGGCGCTCATCGGCCGCTCGCAATGCCTCGCGCAGAAGAATCGCCAGCCGCTGTTGCGCCAGCGCTCGTGGCCGGCGCATGAGTCGCAACAATTTTCGCACTTCCAGGTTGGTCCAGCGCATGCGTGTTTGTTCGAGTTCTAATGAAGAGAAACTCTCCGCGCTGCTCTTTGCGCGTCCGTGCGTGGCACTAATGTGGCACTTTCTGAAATGACGTGGATGCGGCAGTGCCGTTTTTGTGCCAAACGCCCGAGCAGCGCGGGAATATCGACCACGCGTGCGCATAAGAGTTAATGGCTGGAGTCGGATGCGCGACAGCATCCGGCTGCGCCTATTTAACACTCAATGGATTCAAGGAGGAACCTCATGTCGAAAACCGGTTTCTTCCGCATCGCGCTCATCGCGCTTTTGGTATTGCTCGTCCAGGGAACGTGGGTACTGGCCGGCACGACCGGAAGCGTCGAGGGCAAGGTGACGGATGCGAACGGCAATGGTGTGACCGGGGCGAAAGTCACGGCAGCCTCGCCATCCCAGTCGTCGAGCGCGACGACTGGCGCAAATGGATTCTACTCCATTCTCAACCTCTCGCCAGATACGTATTCGGTCACAGGCAGCAAAGACGGTTATGACACCGCAACCGTCTATGGTGTGACCGTCGTCGCCGATCAGTCAACAGCCGCGGATCTCAAGCTGATCCAAACTGTCAAGACAATCGGACACGTAACAACGACTGCTACGGCGACCGTTGTCAGTAAGACAATTACCGGCGACTTGTATACTGTTGGAGCACAAGCGATCAACAATTATCAAGGTTCGCAGGGCGGCGCGGAGACTCTCTACAGTCAAAATGGCGTTGTGGCCTCGCTACCCGGTGTGGTTCGAGCTGTAGGATCGGGTGGGGGCTATTTTGGTCAGGGCACGTTGAGCTTACGCGGAGGGTCGTTTGACCAAGTAGGATACGAGCTCGACGGCGTTCCGCTCAATCGCGGATTTGACTTCTACAACGCTACGTCTGGCTTGACCAACGGTTTGGCCAGCCTTCAGGTCTATACGGGTGGCGCACCGGCAGACGCCGGCCGCGCGATGGCCGGTTACATCAACGAAATCATTCAGCGGGGAAAGTACCCGGGTGGCGCTGACGTCACGGCAGTTGCCGGCTCGCCGCTGTTCAATCACACGGTGCAAGCCGATATCTATGGCGGTACGCCAGACAACCGCTTCACCTATTACGTT
>DASZFB010000089.1:0-6660 GCA_035940275.1 Candidatus Eremiobacteraceae bacterium
GCTCGCATCACGATAGCCGACTCACCCGCCTGTTTGGGGACGCACAGCGCAAAGGGCCTTCCTTGAAAGAGGTCGGATGCCGCCGCGTCAGGCCCGCCACGCTCGCGGCCGGCGAGTGGATGACCACCGCAAAACCCGGCGCTGTTTTTTTTGGCAAGGAGCGGTGTTGCCGCTGCGAGCACCGGCGTCTTTAAACCGGCCACGTCAATGACCAGACTCCCGGCGTGCGCATGCTTGAGGACGCGGGGTACGAGCTCGATGACTGCAGCGAGTGGAACTGCAACCACGGTAATGTCAGCTGCACGCACGGCTGCTGCGAGTGATGGCGCAATACTCGTCAGCGCGCCACGGCGCCGTGCCACGCGCGCCACGCTCGCGCGTCGATCGTAACCAATGATGCGAGTTCCCTTTGACGCGCGGCGCAAAGCGAGCCCCACAGACGTACCAATAAGGCCGGTGCCGATGATCGCGACCGTTCGCGCTGAACGCGCTTTACGCTTCAATAGTAATGGACGCGTGCGATGCGAGGGGCCTGCCAACTGCGAGTGCCACCGGGCGCACCTGGTCCATCAGACCCGCAAAGTTCTCGAACGTCAGCGATTCGAAACCATCTTTCAGCGCATCGCCGGGATGGGGATGGACTTCGATCATCACGCCGTCCGCGCCGACTGCGACCGCCGCACGCGCCATCGGCGTGACCAGATCCCATTTGCCCGTGCCGTGACTCGGATCGACGATGATCGGCAGATGGGTGAGCGAACGAACGAGTGGGACCGCGTTGAGGTCGAGCGTGTTGCGCGTCGCGGTTTCAAACGTTCGGATGCCGCGCTCGCACAAAATGACGTCGTGGTTTCCACCGGAATAGATGTATTCAGCAGCAAGCAGCCACTCTTCGACCGTCGCCGAGAGGCCGCGCTTCAGCATCACGGGTTTGCGAGTCTTGGCAAGTTCTTTCAAGAGGGTGAAGTTCTGCATGTTGCGCGCGCCGATTTGCAGCACGTCGGCATATTGATCGACGAGCGCAACGTCGCGCGGATCGAGCACCTCGGTCACGATGGGCAACCCGGTTTGCGATCGCGCTTCGGCGAGGATCTCGAGCCCCTCTTTGCCCATTCCTTGGAATGAATAGGGCGAGGTGCTCGGTTTGTATGCGCCGCCACGCAGTAATGTGGCGCCGCATCGCTTGACCCAGTGCGCCGTTTCGATGAGCATGTCACGGCCCTCGACCGTGCACGGCCCCGCAATAACGTGGACGAGACCACCGCCGATCTCAACGCTCTTGCCGACGCGAACGACCGTATCGGACTGTGCTCCTTCACGACTAACGAGCTTGTAGGATTTGCTGATCGGCATGACCCGATCGACGCACGCAAACCCGCCGAGTTGCGCCGCGAGCATGTCCTTGTTCTCGCGAACGCCCAGCACGCCGATGATAAGCCGCTCCGCTCCTTGCGAAACGTTGACGGCGTAGCCCATTGCGACGATCTTGTCGATGACTTCTTTGGTTTGATCCGGAGTCGCGCTGGGCTTGATGACGACGATCACTGTCGATTGAATCCTTTAAAATGTCGTGCCGGCGGTCTCGGGACTCTCCTCGCCGGAAAGATCCGGGCGCAATCGTGCGGCGCCCTCAAGATAGACATGTCGAATGTCCGTTTGCGCCAGTTCGGTATTCACGAGCATCAGCACACGGATACATAGTTGCACGCGCCCTGGCACCTCGATTTCAGTGGCACACAGTAACGGCACCTTCTTCCAACCAAGCGCGCGTGCTGCGGCCGCCGGAAATTCTGCGTTCAGATCGGGGGTGGTTGTAAAAAATACGGATGCGACGTCCTCGGCCTTGACCGCGTTTGCGTCGATCATAGCGCGCAGCAGCCGGTCGGTCGCGACGACGATGCCGTCCGCCGTGTTAGCGCCGGCGGTCGTCGCACCGCGAATGCCACGCACACTCATTCACGCACGTTCGGCGCGCAGTCGGTTGAGTTCCCGCAATTCTACTTCTGTCAGTCCCCGCGTACAGCCCAATTTCAGCTTTCCGAGCCGGACGGGGCCAAACTGGATACGCGTCAATGAAAGCACGCGCAGGCCGTGGCGTGCGCACATGCGGCGCACCTGTCGATTCTTTCCTTCCGTGAGCGTGATCGTGAAGCGGTGCGAGCCGTCGGCGAGTCTCATGTGATCTTGCGCGCCAAGGGCCGAAATTGTTTCGGCGTTGACGCTGCCGCGGGCCACGACTTCATATCGTTTTGAAACTTCACTCGATGGATGCGTGAGTATCCGTGCAAGCGTACCGTCCGTCGTGCACAGCAATACTCCGGTTGTGTCGGCATCGAGCCTGCCGACCGGGAACAGCCGTCGGTGTGCGTGCAGCAAATGCGCGACGGTTTTTCTGCCATGCTCGTCGCTCATTGTCGTCACGATACCGGCCGGCTTGTTGAGCACGAGCGTCAGCTGATCGGCCCGCTCGGGATGGCGAATCCGCCTGCCGTTAACGGTAACAACGTTCTCTTCGGGCTCGACCGATTCGCCAATGCTCGCACGGCGGCCGTCGATCGCTACTTTGCCCGCTGCGATCAAAGCGTCGGCGGCCCGTCGCGATGCGACGCCGCACTCGGCAAGATATTTGTTGAGCCGGACCTTCACCACTTGATCGTGTTGGTCGCGGCCTCGTACAGCGTGTTCGGCTCGAGGATCACACGGTTGTTAGGGTAGTCAATGTAGACGTTGAAAAGCCGCAGGAAATCATAGCCTATCAAGCCGTCGATGCCAGCGGGTGCAAAACAACTCTTGTCGTCTGGCTTCCACACCGTCCACTCGCGTATGCCGACCGTTCCCAACGTCACGTGTGACACGGCATAGGGATTCTGGCGGATCTCACCACACAATGGCCAAAACGATCGGTAGTAGGTTGACTGCGCGTCGTCTCTGAGCTCTTGCTGTGCGGTGAATTCTTCGGGATTCGCTTTGGCAAGCCGCGGAAATGCAACGACGGTCGACGCTCCCGTGTCGATGATGAATGACCGGCCTGATGCCTTGCCGATTGTTGCAGAAACGATCGGCACTTTCGAAGTCGGGTCCAGTTCCAAGACTGCGGCGGTCTTGGGGACTGTAAACCCGTCGGGGTTGATCAGGTGAACTGTTTCGTGCTCGTAGTCGATTTTTACAACCGCGCTTTCAAGAAAGCCAAAGCCCAAGACCCCGACGATTCTTGTATCCGTACCATATCGCCGGGCAAACGACCGCGAGGCGAACTGGACATTATGCAGCGTCGCGGTTCCGAACTGTACGTCGGTGATCGTGAGGGGTGACTCGGCCACCGTCGCATTTTCAATCGACGCCATAACCGCTGTGTCCAAAATATTGAAGCCGGCACCGGTGTCCAGTGACATGTCGATGCCCCGACTCTGCGCGCCCACGGTCATCCGAATAACGATCACGCCGTTGACGAATTGCGCGGGCAATGCAACGTCGTTCACGTCGTGGGGAAAGGTCCATGTCGGGGACGTCGCAGGCGCAGCCACGTCTGCGGCACGCGCCGGAGCGCTGACAAGCATTGCTTCGACCACGGCAACGAGCGCGAACGCGGTGAGCACGGGTTTCATACTGCTCATGTTACACGAAGGGGCGCGAGTTTACTCGCGCCCCTTGGATCTGTGGCAGCGCGAGTTCGCTCGCGCCTTTTATTTTAACGTTCTTGTTCCGCGCTGGCCAGCGACATCGCTTCCTTGGTCACCGATTTCAGGAAGTCTTCGTTGCTGTCTGTGCGACGGAAGCGCTCGAGGATCAGCTCCGTCATTTCTTGTGTGCCAAGCACCGCCGTCGCGCGGCGTAGCATGACCACTTTGCGCAGCTCGATCTCGCTGAGCAGCAGTTCTTCATGGCGCGTGCCCGAGCGCTTGATGTCGACTGCAGGGAAGATGCGACTGTCGGCAAGCTTGCGCACAAGGTTGATTTCCATGTTGCCCGTGCCCTTGAACTCTTCAAAGATCACGTCGTCCATCTTCGATCCCGTTTCGATCAGCGCCGTTGCGACGATCGTGAGGCTTCCACCGCCCTCGATGTTGCGGGCGGCACCGAAGAAGCGTTTAGGTTTGTGCAGGGCGCTCGTATCGAGACCACCCGACAGCGTGCGGCCGGTTGACGGCATGACTTGGTTCCAAGCGCGCGCGAGTCGCGTGATAGAGTCAAGCAGGATGACGACGTCGTGTCCGAGCTCGACAAGCCGCTTGCAGCGCTCGAGGGTTAGCTCGGCAACCGCGGTGTGGCTCTCGGGATGCTCGTCAAACGTCGACGAGATGACTTCGCCCTCGATGGAGCGGCGCATGTCCGTGACCTCTTCTGGACGCTCGTCGACGAGCAGGGCGAAGAGATCGCACTCTGGATGGTTCGCAGCGATGGCGTTGGCGATTTTCTTGAGCAGCGTCGTCTTGCCGGCCTTGGGCGGCGACACGATGAGCGCGCGCTGACCTTTACCGATGGGGCAGAACAGATCGAAGACGCGGCCGCACATTTCGAGCGTCGACGTCTCCATCTTCAGCCGGTTGTCGGGATAGACCGGTACGAGCTTGTCAAAGTTTGCACGGCCGCGTAGTGCTTCGGGGTCTTGACCGTTGACGGCTTCTACCTTCAGAATGCCGTGATATTTTTCGTTATCCTTCGGATCGCGAATCTGCCCCGCGATGAGATCGCCAGTCCGGAGCTCGAAGCGGCGAACCTGCGATTGCGAGATGTAGACGTCGTGCGGACCCGGGCGCATGTTATCGCGGCGCAAGAACCCGTAGCCTTCCGGCAATATCTCAAGCACGCCGATTGCAAAATTCAAACCGGCGGCTTTGGCTTGCGCTTCGAGAATCGGGAAGATGAGGTCTTGTTTTTTGATCCGTTGAAGGTCTTTGATTTCGAGCGTCTTGGCGAGCTCGACAAGTTCGGTGCGGGTCTTTTCTTCTAGTTCTTTCACTGAGAGGAACGGCATCGTCTCGCCGTCTTTATTCTGAAATGTTTTGGGCGGCGGCTGCTCGCGCTCCTGATAGGTGCGCGCCGGAAAAACCCGCTGCACGCCGCGTTCGCCTCGGTTGCCGCGATCGTAGCGGCCGCCTCGATCGTAACGCTCGGGGCGTTCGGTTCGCTCGACCCGATCGTAGTTGTCTCGACGCTCAGGCCGTTCGGACCGCTCGTAGCGCTCGCCGCGGTCGGGTCGCTCGCCCCGTTCCGGCCGCTCCACGTAGTCGCCGCTATGACGCGAACCATACGATCCGGAAGGACCGTTGGCTCTCGAGCGCGGCCGAGGTGGAGGTTGGGAGGATTGGGAGGGCGGTGAGGCAGGGGCTTCTTGATCGTCGCTAGTCTGGGATTGATATTCGTTGTCTTCTTGCACTCTTTTTAGCCTATGAGAATTTTGGAAAGCACATATAGATAGCACGACAACATGTCGTATGTGTTACTCTATCGTGATGTGTGGAAGTTTAATGAGAAGCGGACTCGTTTTTATTGGTCTCGAGTGCGCTTCAGTAACTATATCACAGCTGCCCGAGCGCCGTCAACGGATTACGTGTGCGCCTTACCTCCTTTATCGGCTCAGCGCATCGTTTTCTTGAGCACGTTTTCGGCTCTTGCGATAGGGTGAGACGCTCGGGCTTCGGGCGTCAAAGAACCGAAGCGGCCATTGTCGCGCAGCACTCAGCCCAATCCTGCCACTGACCGCGAGCGCTTGTTCAGGGACGCGGCGCGGAAATGCGATCGTGAGATCTCCCTGACGCAGATCGGACTGATCGCAGCGCAAATCAATGGAGAGCGCGCGGCATAGGTTGCCGGGTCCGGATGCAAGCGCCGCAATGGGAACGTGCTGACCGCGCCGGCGCTGCATTGCCTCAATGCCGGCGATCGGTTCGAGCGCTCGGAGCAAAACGGCAGCACCGATGCCGGCCGGCTCCGTTGTGACATTCAGACAATAGTACATACCGTATATAAGGTAAATGTAGGCGTAACCCGGCCGCCCGAAGAGCGTTACGGTGCGCTTGGTCGGGCCACGATAGCCGTGGCACGATGGATCGACGAGGGGCAGATAGGCTTCAGTCTCGACGATACGACCGGCAAGCATTTCTCCCGCATCTGGTTCGCCGCGCGGAATACGCCGGTAGAGCACGGCACCGACAAGCCGCTTCGCAACGTCGATGGTTGGGCCGGCGAATGGCTCGTCGCGAATCGCTTCGTCGCTTACCCGAATATCAGTTCGCACTTGACTGCTCGTAATGCATACGTGATTATGGTGTGTAATCGGAGCTCTTGCATGGTAACCCTCTAGAGAGGACGGTTGTCATGAACACTCGCGGCTTTTCACTCGTCGAGTTGCTTATCAGTATGGCGCTCACCCTCATCTTGTTAGCGGCTGTCGGTGCGGCAATAATGCAGACGCTGCACCTGCAAGCATTTCATGCCGGTCGCGCCGGCATGAGTCGAACTGTGGCTAGCCTCTCTGAACGGCTCAGCGAGGAAGCACGCAGTTCGACTGCAATTTTCATCCCAAGCTCGGATGTGATTGGTGCTCCAAACGACGGATTGAACGCTCACGAGGTTGATTTCTTCCGCAGACTGTCTGCCGGCGGCGACGCGTTTGTTGCCTATCGCTTCGACAAACGCTTGGGTACCGTGGACCGCTAC
>DASZFB010000090.1:0-4325 GCA_035940275.1 Candidatus Eremiobacteraceae bacterium
GCTGGCTGAGATTTGCGTCCTGCTGAAGGGGCACGACATTCGGGTCGTTGCCAATTCAGAAATCTACCACTATCCGCTCGGAGCGACGCCTTGGCTTGAAGGTCAAAATACCTGCAACCATCTCATCGTTGCCTTCGCTCCTCCACGCGGCGAGCACGAGGAGATCAGTCTCACCGTTCCGTTCGACGCTGGTCGTGAGCTATTTCTTCCCTACAAGTTATCCTTTTGAGCATGCACATTTTGCGCACAAAAAATATTGCAATATCTCTTGCGATCAACTCACAGTAGTTGAGAAGTGCGATCCGTTCCTCTCCAAGCATGTTTGATGGGGTCGGCAGTGAGCAACTCGTTCACGCTCGCAAAGAGAAAAAGCGACGACCCGAGACCGCGGTAAGGCCACAGACCTTTAGCGGCATCGATCAACGATGACAATCGGCGCTGGTCGGAAGTCACCGTCAGCACGCGGAACGTCTTCCAACCAAATTGACGCTGATGTTGACCGGT
The DNA here is from genome assembly GCA_035940275.1 of Candidatus Eremiobacteraceae bacterium. Lineage (GTDB taxonomy): Bacteria > Vulcanimicrobiota > Vulcanimicrobiia > Eremiobacterales > Eremiobacteraceae > JAFANK01. Next base: position 505 of record DASZFB010000090.1, read on the forward strand.
GCTGTGTGCGGCAAGGTAGACGCGCAGCTTGCGCTCGAAGCTGGTTTGGTTGATGTCGGTACGCGTGATTGGCATCGTACCCCGGTCAATCTCGACCATGAAGCAGCGACGCGACCCATCGGCAAACCGAAACCCAAAAACAAGGTCGGGTACGACTCCAATCTCCCGCGTCAAACCTTGATGCGAGATCTTTGCACGGACCAAAAACGGGTTACGGGCCTCTCGCGTCGGCGCTGGCGCAACCGCAAGAATATCGCTTTGATGTAGGAGCTGGACATCGCCGCGTTCACGTGCGGCCCGCTCTAGCGCCACCTGAAATTCGGCAATCTCGATTTGGTGCTCGATAAACGGGCGGCCGGCCTCACGGTTTTTGCGGCTCCATTCGGGATTGGCAAACGACAGTCCGTCGCGCTCGCGCAAGAGCCTGACGCCCCGATCGGCGAGCGCGTACACAATGCAGGCAGAGCCTGACGTGGGAAACCGATCGAGCTGTGCCCGCGGACGATCGATGTAGCCCGCATGGTAGAGCCGCATGAGGCGATCGTTGGTGCGGTCGATCGACCGATTGACAAGCTTTGCGATCGAACCAGATGCGATGAAGCGATGCCGCGCGACCTGGCGCACGATTTCTACATCGCCTTCGGTCAGGCGGAAGGCCGGCGGTTCCGCCGTGCGTCGGAACCGTGGCCGGCGCGGTTTCCCTTGTTCAACTGCAACACCATCCATGCTGCCATTATAGCAGCCAACTTCCACTCCCAATCGGTGGGATCACTTAGTGACGAAACCTTTTCATCACTCTTGGAGTGACAGATCGAAACATAGCAGTAGATGGCAGCACTGCGACAAAACGTCTTTGTCGCAGTGCTGCTACCGCCGCTTAACTTGTCGGGGCATGCACCTTTCCCCGACCGTTGCAGCGCCGGCAAGTTCGCACGTTGTTTGGCGAGTCGCCGGTTGTGCCTTTACCACGGCACTCCGGGCACGTCTCGTCTTCGACATCTGTCTCAAGCCGGCGACCGCTCGGCATCCTCTCCAGTGACATTGCTCCCTCCCTCGCTGGTGGTTTCACTCGCACTCAGGAACGCCAATCCTCATCCTCTGGCCGGTCGGCGGTCGCCGCGGCCGGCCGGAGGTTGTCGCGGTGAGCCGTGGCCGGTCGCGGTTCGTCGCGGTGTGCCGCATATCGTTGGCGATTGGCGGCGATCACGCGCGCATATGCCTCGTCGCTCATGCGTGGCGCGCTTTCGAGCGTGCCGAACGGAACGCTCAACGTGATCGCCTCGGACGTGAGATTGCGGACATGGGTCGCAAACTCCGTCGAATTGGAATGCTTGCGTACACCGGCGACGAATTCATGCGTCGTCCGCATGTTTGGGGCGAGCGCGTGCGCATCGGCCGATGAGACGCCACCGGCAAGCTTGATGCTGGCATTGGTCATGATGCTGGCGCGCAGTTCGCGCGGGAGCTGATCGAGGTACTGATGCGCGAAGACGACGCCGAGACAGAACTTGCGAGCCTGCGTCAATAGGCTGTCAATCGTGTCATCGAAATAGTCGGCCGCCTCGTCGATATAGAGGAATGCAGGTCGTCGCAGATGTTCGGGCAACGCGGCACGCTCGAGCGCGGCTTGAAAGGTGAGTGCGATAAAAAAGCGGCCGAGGATCGATGAGCGTTCGGCTTTGAGAAAATCCTTCGCGGTGTTGACGAGCACGATCTTGCCGGTGTTGAGCGCGGCGAACATGTCGAGCTTGTTGCGCGGGTGCGAGAATAACCGCTCGAAGGTCGGGTTTTCGAGCACGCCCCACAAGCGCCGCAGGATTTGCTTCTTGGTCTCGCCAAATTGCCGGTCGTCGAAATCGTGTCGGAAGAAGTCGCCGGCCGATCCCTCCATCGCCTCGAAATAAGGGATAAAGGGCGTCGCATCCTGCATCACGTCCTTCAACGTGAGGATCGTCGCGTCAGGGATCGCAAGCATCAGCCGCGCGAGGTAGCGGAAGATGACGTTCTGCTTCTGCGTCATCTCGGCGCCGAGCAAGCCCCCGAAGATATAGTCGTACAACTCGATGACGCCGTTCATGATCTGCTCGCGATAGCGGGCGTCGTAGCCGCGTACGCGGGCAAGGTTGAGGTCGAAAAGCCCCAAAGCCGGCGGATGATCGATGTCAGTAGGATCGACGATGACCAGGCGGTCGGCGAGCGGACCACCCTCGGGATCGAACAGGTCGAGCCGCGCGATCTTCGCGAGCATGTCGCCCTGGCTGTCGATAATGACGAGCGATGGTGTTACCTCGGGCGGCCGCGACAGATCGCCCATGATCAAATGCTGGAGCGTTTGCGTTTTGCCGTGCCCGGTTCCGGCGACGACGTGGACGTGCTCGAAGCGGATGCTGTCGGCGATCGAAAAGGGAAGTTGCACGTCGAACAGCGTTTCGAACGGCGTGTCGTGCAGATAGGCGCGGACAATCTCGCGAGCTGAACCCTTATGCTGATCGGGCCATATGGTTTTGCCGGCGGAGGCGCCGGCCGATGCGTTGATGAGGTTGCGATCGAGCTGTGCTCGTAGATCAAAAAAGAGATTGAGACGCCGGACGGGTTCCGAAAAAAACGACAGCATGATGATATGCACGACCGTGCCGGCGTCGGACAGAACGTCGATGAGCGGTACGGTCGCCAAAGCAATTGGCAACTCCGCGTCTCCGAATAGCTCATCCAGCGTCGTGCACGCCATCGGCGGTAGCGCATTCCGTACGCTGGAAAAGGCGTGGGTCAATGTGTCGGAGAAGACGGCGGTTGTCGTCGATACGTCTTCGCAGCGCCGCATCTGCAACAGCAGGCGGTCGCGCTGCCGACCTTCTTCGATACGCGACGGTGCGGATGACACCGATGGCACAAACTCAAATTCTTCCGCCGCGTATAAAGCCGCCGCGATCTCGCCCATCGTTTCGTAGACCGCCGGAGCAGGAAACCACGGCTGCCAGGTGTCATAGAGGTGCTTGACGAAAATTCCGAAGAACTGGCCGCCAGCCGGAAAGTTCGCGGCCGCGAGCTGCCGCTGGGCTGTCGCTCGCAGCCGCGCGGTGGTCATGGGCCGCGACATGTACCAATGCGCGCTCTTGAACACACAAAACCCGATTGCAAGCGGTACAGCCATGATCACTCCCGCGGTCAACGCCAATGCTACGATCAAGACGATGGCAACAAGTACGAAGAGATTGACGAAGGGATCGGACGATTTGGTCGGCCACTTCAGCCAATCCTCGACGGTCATAGCTCGAAGGGCTCTTTGGCGCGGACCTCGGTGTTGATGATCAGCCGGTTTTTGATATTGGCGAGCGTCTCACGCAGTTCGTCATCGATCCGTGCTGCGTCCGCCGGGTCGTAAGCGTAGACCGTGAGGCGCGGGTTGGTGACGAGACGCCCCAACGTCACATGTTGCGGCTTCGCTTCGCCGGCCGGCCGTCGATCCATCACGAAGCCGGCGACGAACATGACGATCGCGAGGAAGATCAGCAACCCGCCAATCCCGCTAAAGAAGGCAAGCACAATCCCGACGACGCCGACGACGGGGGAGAGCCCGCGCAGAAAGCCGGCGCCGATATAGTGCGACCGCGACCGTGGCGGCCGAGCACTGGTGACTTCAAAGCTGTGCTGCTGCATCGCGCGAGCGACAATCGTCGCGCGCTCTTCTTCGGAAAACAAAACGTCGCAATCGACAAAATAGTTACGGTGACGACCGGTCAGGCCGGTTGACTCCTCGCGATGATTGATCGTGACCTGCATCAAGTTCTCCCCAATTTTATGTTGAGGGTGATCTCAACCAA
>DASZFB010000091.1:0-2414 GCA_035940275.1 Candidatus Eremiobacteraceae bacterium
CGATGAAGTCGAGATCGTGGGCCTCGTGGATAAGGCTCGCAAGTCGGTTGTGACCGGCATCGAGATGTTCCGCAAGCTGCTGGATGAGGGTATCGCAGGCGACAACATCGGCGTGCTCTTGCGCGGCATCGAGCGCGACGACATCGAGCGCGGTCAAGTGTTAGCCAAACCTGGCTCGATCAAACCGCACAAGAAGTTCCAAGCAGAAGTGTACGTGCTGAGCAAGGACGAGGGCGGCCGTCACACGCCGTTTTTCTCGAACTACCGGCCGCAGTTTTACTTCCGGACGACCGACGTCACGGGCTCGATCAAGCTACCCGAAGGGGTAGAGATGGTGATGCCCGGCGACAACGTGCGGATGGATGTCGAGCTGATCACGCCGATCGCCTGCGAGGAAGGCTTGCGTTTTGCCATCCGTGAGGGTGGCCGTACCGTCGGCGCCGGCGTCGTCACGAAGGTGACAGAGTAGCAACATAATGGCAGGCAAAATCCGGATTAGGCTGCGAGCCTACGACCACAAGATCCTCGACCAGTCGGCCGAGCGCATCGTCGAGACAGCCAAGCGCACGGGCGCATTTGTCTCCGGCCCTGTGCCACTGCCGACTGAGATCGAGCGCACCTGTGTGTTGCGCTCGCCGCACGTCGATAAAAAGAGCCGCGAGCATTTCGAGATCCGCACGCACAAGCGGCTCATCGACATTCTGCAGGCATCAGCGAAGACAATGGACGCGCTGATGCATCTGGATTTGCCCGCCGGCGTCGACATCGAACTCAAGGCATAAGGACATGAAACAGATCATCGGACGGAAGCTCGGCATGACCAACATATTCACTGACAACGGTGAATACGTTCCGGTTACCGTTATCTCAGCGGGGCCGTGCCAAGTCATCGAACGCAAGACGACTGACAAGCATGGCTACGATGCGGTTGTGCTCGGCTTTGAAGATGCAAAGATCAAGGGGCTCACCAAAGCATTGCGCGGACGCTTCGAAAAACTCAACGTTGCACCGAAAGCGGTACTTCACGAATTCCGCGGTGACACGGGTGAGGTGAAGAGCGGCGATCTCGTCACGGTGGAGTCGTTTGCAGCCGGCGATCGAGTGGACGTCACAGGCGTGAGCAAGGGCAAGGGCTTCGCCGGTATCATGAAGCGCTGGAATGCATCGGGCGGCGGCGCAAGCCACGGCTCCATGATCCACCGTCAGCCGGCAAGTAACGGCGACACCAACGCGGCGAAAACCGTGAAAGGTAGCCATCGCCCCGGCCATCTTGGCGTCGAGCGCGTCACAACGCTGAATCTTGAGATTGTTCTGACTGACAAAGAGCGGAATTTGCTGCTGGTCAAAGGCGCCATCCCAGGCTCGAGGCAGGCGATCGTCTTCGTACGCCCTGCGGTGCGTCCGAAACGGAAGGCCAACGCGCAATGACGGCCGCAAAGCTCGACAAGACGGGGAAGGCTGTCGGTACAGCCGAGATCCCCGATGTTTTTACGAAAAAGCCGAAGCTGTCGGTGTTGCATCAAGCGGTGGTTCGCCATCTCGCGAACCGGCGTGCGGGCACGGCCGACACGAAAACGCGCGATGAGGTTTCAGGCGGCGGGCGCAAGCCATGGCGTCAGAAAGGCACCGGCCGTGCGCGGCAGGGCAGCATCCGGTCACCGTTGTGGCGCAAAGGCGGAGTCGTCTTTGGCCCGCATCCGCGGTCGCACGCTGTCGGCATGAACAAGAAGACCCGCCGCAGTGCGCTCGCGATGGCGGTGGCTGCGAAGGCGGAAGCCGGGGAGCTCTTCATTATAGATGCCAGCGACCTGAAGCCTGAAAAGACAAAAGATTTAATCGTCGTGCTATGGCCGGAAAAGCAGGGCGACTCCGTGCTGCTTGCGGTCCACGCCCAAAAAGACGCCGGTGCACGCGAGATCTCTCTCGCCGGACGCAACTTGCGCCGAGCGGATGTCGTGGGGCACGACCGCGTTTCGGCGCACGCAATCTTGGCACACGATCGATTCGTTGTGAGTCGCAACGCACTCGATGCTCTCGCGGAGGTGTGCGGTGGCTGAACGACACGAACGGTTTCATGGATTCGATCGCTCGCACATCATTCGCCCGGTCGTGACGGAGAAGTCAATCGCGCAGACTGCCAAATCGCAATACACGTTCGAGGTCGCGCCCGAGACGAGCAAACACCACATCAGAGATGCGGTGGAACACCTCTTCAAGGTCAAGGTGCTGCGTGTTAACACCGTGAGCATCAAAGGCAAGCGCAAACAGGACGTGCGCCGGCGCACGCGCCGACCTTCCGTGGCTCGCTCCGACTGGAAGAAAGCGGTTGTCACGCTGCGCGAAGGCGACAAGATCGAACTCGGCGGGGTGAACTACTTTGAATCGTAAGGGACTCACATGGCGTTAAAGAAATT
>DASZFB010000092.1:0-3526 GCA_035940275.1 Candidatus Eremiobacteraceae bacterium
CGCAGTTGATCCCAATACTTGTAGTCGTGCCAGGCCAGCGTGATGAAGCCAAGGGCCAAAGCCGCCACTCCAAACACATGACGGCCGAGGTTCGAACTCGGCGTTGAACTCAGCATGCTGGTGAACGAGCCTGAATCTTTGTTGAAGCTCGGGCGTTACGCTTTAGCATTGCCATCGATATCTTTCCACGGGTCGGTCAGCGAAAGGCGCCTGACGCCGGCTGGATAGTCGCCAGCAGGGTGCGCCGCAACCCAATCCTGCGCCTTCACGGCAAGATATTCGAATTGCTCGAACGAGGTATTCGCTCCACCTCGTGAGCTCGCGAGCGCGACGACCGGCCCCAGCATCTTCCAAAATCCGAGCACGACACCGGCGTTGTGCCGCATGAACCAGGTGCGATTGATTGCCTGCTCACGGTAGTGTCCGCCCCACAAGTCGAAAAAATTGCAGACAGCGATTTCCGGGTGCTTCAAGCGGTCTTGCGTGAAATCTCGTAACTCCTCACGGAAGTCCGGATCCTCGAGGCGCTGCTTGAGCTGCGTCCTGACAAAAGAAAACGCATCGCGCAGCTCGGAACCTTCAAATTCCTGGATGAACATGCTGGCGGCAGCCATGTTGTTGGCGGCACGCAAGTGCCTTAGTTGGATAAGCGCAGCCGCGGCCGTCGCAGTAATGACGATGAACGTGCCGAGTTGCGCAAGCGCAGCCCAAACTTCGACCGACATGAAGCGGCGTTGGCGGTTAAGAGACGCTTTTCCGTCAGTCAGGAGTCGTCGCAAGTCGTGCCACACAAGACTTTCGCTAACGCTCTGAAGACCGAGCCTGGAGTCTACTCGTTGTGTTTCGACAGATCTCCCCCGTTTTAGAGTTCTCCTATGCGCGGCCCCTCGGCTTCACTTCCGTCGAAAGACGGCGATCTCCACTTCCAATTGCCGCACCCGACCTTATTGATGACGGAGTTCCATCAAAGCGGGAATGCCTAAATAAAGTCCCAGGAAGATAAAGGCGACCCCAGCTATCGCGCCAGACGCCGTGGCGGTTCGCTCACCAAATTTGCGACCGCACAATACGCCAACGGTCGAGACTATGAATGCCTGCACCGCGATAGCTAAGAGAGTCGGTATCACAGGCACGTTTGCCATACGCATCGGGAACCCGATGGCGAGCTCGTCGAGCGAAATAGAGGCACCTGCTAACAGCGCGAAGCGCAGTGTTGCGAAAGATAGACCAGCAACTTCTTCATCCAGCTTCGTAGCCTCCAGAAGCGCGTGAGTACCAACGGCAAAGAGTATCAGGCCGCCGACAAGAGCCCCGATTTCCTGAAATCGCAGAGAAACAAACCCGCCTACTAGAATTCCGAAAACCGGCATCAGCGTTTCGAAGATCGTGAAGGTAAGCACCACCCTCATAATTGGGGCGTTGTTTATGCCAAGCAGTATAGCTACCGCGAGTGTGTCGAAGCCTAGGGGCAAAACAAACGCCAGAACCTTCACGCGAAAGGTGGCTTTATCCGCATGGCAAGCGGTTCGAAAAACCTAATGGGAGTCCCGCTCATCTGCGAGAGGAAAGGTACGCGTACGCAGAACGTAATGCGGCGATGAACGAGCAACTACGCACAGACCTCGAACGGATTGAGGACCGCTTGCAGACCCTGCAAGTGCGTCTTTGACTATCCCGGCAAACTTAAGAAGATAGACGAGCTCGAAAAGCAGACTCACGACCCAGCTTTTTGGAACGACTCCCAAGCAGCGCAAGCCCACATGAAAGAGATCTTCGCATTGCGCGGCGATGTCCAGCTGCTCACGTCGCTTGCCGCCAAAGCGCGCGAACTTCGGGAGTTTATCGATCTCGGGGAATCCGACGCCGCTTTGGAATCAGAAGTTGCTACCGAGCTAGAGCGATTGCGCGCGAGCGTGGACGAAGCGGAAATGACCGCAGTACTCGATGGCGAGTACGATCGCCACGACGCTCTTGTTATCATTCATGCCGGCGCGGGCGGCACCGAGGCTATGGATTGGACCGCGATGCTACTGCGTATGTATATCCGGTGGGCAGAGCGTCACGGTTATCGTACGGAGTTGCTCGATTCACTTGAAGGCGAAGAAGCTGGGCTGAAGAGCGCCACGCTGCTCGTGCAGGGCCCCAACGCGTATGGCTATCTGGAAAGCGAACGAGGAGTGCACCGACTCGTGCGTATCTCGCCTTTCGATGCCAATAAACGCCGCCACACGTCGTTCGCTTCCGTCGACGTCGTCCCTGACGTCGAAGAGGGCGATGCCATCGAAATCAAACCGGACGAGATTGAGGTCGACACCTACAAGAGCGGCGGAGCGGGCGGCCAATATGTCAACAAGACTGAAAGCGCAATCCGCATCGTTCACAAGCCAACCGGCATCATCGTCGCATGTCAAAATGAGCGCTCGCAACTTGCCAACCGCAACCGCGCGATGAAGATGCTCGCGGCCAAGCTGCTGCAGCGCGAACGCGAAGAACGAGCCACAAAACTCGCCGCGCTCGGCGGCGAAAAGAGCGCAATCGAGTGGGGGAGCCAGATTCGTTCGTACACACTGCAGCCCTACACTATGGTCAACGATCACCGCACGGAGATCAAGGTCACCGATGCACAGCGCGTCCTGGACGGCGATCTCGACCAGTTTATGTGGGCATATCTGCAGCAACGCCGCCACCCACCGGCTGCGTAACCGAGAAACGAGGATCGAGATGACATTGACGCAGAGCGACAAAGCACAGAAATTCCTGGCTTTGCATCAAACCAATCGCCCACTCGTTTTAGTGAATGCCTGGGATGTGGCGAGCGCGCGCATTGTAGAAGAGCAAGGTTTTCCAGCTATCGCCACCACGAGCGCTGGCATCGCGTGGGCCCAAGGGTACGCGGATGGCGAGCGCATCTCGCGCGACGAAATGCTCGGTTGCGTCGAGCGCATCGTTCGAACGGTTGGGGTGCCGGTAACCGCCGACCTTGAGGGCGGATACGGAACAACTGTGAAAGACGCAGTCGCAACCGCGCAAGGTGTAATCGAGATCGGTGCTGTTGGTTTGAACTTTGAGGACACAAGCGGCAGTTCTGCGGGGTTGCTTGACGCCGACCTGCAGGTGAGCCGCATCAAAGCCATACGCGAGGTCGCGACGAAACATGGAATGCCGCTCGTGATCAACGCCCGCACGGACGTTTATCTAGCACACATCGGCGACAACGACGCCTGGCGTCTTCAAGAAGCATGTCGCCGCGGTAATTTGTACCTGCAAGCTGGAGCCGACGTCGCCTTCGTTCCTGGTGTGACTGACGAGAAGATCATCACCGCTCTTGTTTCAGGCATAGAAGGACCGCTGAACGTCTTGGCCGCGGCGTCGACGCCTTCGATCGAGCGCTTGCGCCAACTGGGTGTCGCGCGTGTTAGCCTGGGCTCGGGTGCTATGGGGTACATCCTAGCTCGACTTCGCGATATCGCGAAGAGCCTGCGCGAAGGCGGGTCGTTCGAATTTGTTGGTCAACGTATCTCGCACG
>DASZFB010000093.1:0-2334 GCA_035940275.1 Candidatus Eremiobacteraceae bacterium
ACTTCAACGGGGCGCAAGTGAATTCGACGATTACCAAAACAAGCTATTTCGATCCCCGCTTGGCATTCGTCGATCAGTTGGGACACAACTATACGGTTCGTGCGGCGGCCGGCGTGGCTTCAGTTCAGCCGTACGCGACGATGATCGATCTTCCATTTGCACCCATCGCGCAAGGCGCTTTGAACGGAGCGCTCAACTGTTCGGGACTGACCAGTATCGGAAACGTCGCAAACCCAAACCTCCTTCCGGAGCGAGCGGACGACCAGGAAATTAGCATTGCGAAAGGTTTCTACCAAGATTCGCAAGTTCAATTGACGCTCTACAACGAAAACATACCGAATAAACTCTTTCAGTCCGTCATCCCGGTCCTCGGTCTACCCTCGGGTACTATCGATGCGACCACGCTGACGAACTTCGCAACGGCGATTAACTCAAAGTGCGGCACGTCGGGCCTTGGCTCAGTCGGCGTACTCTCATATGCAAACATTGGGCACATGCTCGCCCAAGGCATCGACCTGACCGGTCGGGCACGCGCGAGCCATCAGCTGTTTGCGGACTTCAATTTCTCGACGGAGTCCGTCACGCTCAGATCGATCCCCGTGTCCGTTTTGCAGAACAACCTGACCTACATCATCGGCGCCCAACTGCCCGCCGTTCCACTGCACAAGGGGCAGGTCGCGCTCGACTACACATTCCCGGGCAACAACATCGACGTCCGCCTTCAGCAATCGTGGGTCGCCGCGAACAACTCGAAGAACCTGACGGCTTACAACTATGGCGATCTCGTCATCACAGCGCCAATCGCCAAGAACGGTAGAGTGAACATTGGCGTCAACAACGTCTGGAACCAGTACGCTTTCTACAATGGCCTTATCGGTAACGGCGTGCCGCTCGCACTGAACCAGTACGCAACCCCGGCAAACTACGGCAACCCGCTGGCCGGCTCCGGCGCTGCGCTGCTGGGGGCACAGGCAACGGAAGAATTTGGTCTTCCATACCGCGCGTTCTTCATGTCCTATACGTTCCGCGCCCATTAACGTCTCGGCGCAGTCGCGCGCCGTACTCATGATGCCGGGCCTAATGATTCCTTAAGTCCAGCATCATCATTTCTGCACCGACCGTACTCTAAAGCTGGTTCACCAAAGACTTCAATGACATTACGGGCTCTACTCGGCGCGTTAGCTTTCCTGTGTGTAGCTCTCGAAGGTTTTTGGATCCGTCGACGTTATGAGGTTCGCCTTCAAACATTTACTCCGTTTGAATTCAAGTATAGTCGCACGCAGCTCGAGTATACTTTCTAACGTGGCATATCGGACCTAAAGGTCCGTTGCTGCAAAGGTCCGGTGCTGCAAAGGCGCAAAAGAATGCTTCCATGTCACGGCCTTGGGAGCGCCTATTTATTGCGGCGGCAAGGCTTTTTGCATTGCTCGTCGTGTTGACGCCGTTCGGCGTTGTCGCGGTGCTCGTCGCAGCGTCGCTGGTCGGCCGGCAAGAGCCCGACATCGTCTTTTTCCTCGGCAACCTTGTCGTCCAACTCTTTGCGACAGCGTTCATCGGTGCCATTGGTGCAAGCGTCGGCGCGACAATCGGTATCGGCACTGCACTTCTAACACGAGAGCTGCTTCCGCCGGCGGGTGGCCGCCCGTTTGTTGTGGCCATTCGCATCCTCTCCGCGATGCCCGCGGTCGTGCTCGGATGGTTCGGTGCGACGCTCGTTCTGCCGGCGTTGCCGGGCCGGTCCGGCGTTGCAGTGTTTCTTGCGGCCGCAGTGGTTGTCACGGTTGCTGTGATTCCGCGCGCATATCGTCTCGCGAGCCGGTCGCTCGAGGCGTTGCCGCGATCTGTCCGTGAGTCGGCCGCTGCTGCGGGTGCGAGTCCGTCGCGCGTGACGGCACATGTCACGCTTCCCGCCATCAGGCACGAGCTCGCCGGTATCTACGCTGATGCATTCGCTCGGGCCGTGAGCGAGGCAGCCGCGGTGACGATCGTGTTCCTCGCCGCGGTTCGTGCCGGGTATCCGGTTGCGTTGTTTACAATACCGAGCGCGATCATGGCGCACGCCCGATCTGTGCAGTTCATCAACGCGGGGATTGCACAATCGGCATTGCTCATCTTGGTAATCGCAACAGTCAATAAGACCGTGGCTGCGCGCAGAATCACAGGTCTACAATGGGTGTAAAATCTCCGACAATACCCAAAGCAGATACATTTCGAGAGCGCGACACGCTGATCACAGCGAGCGCGTACGCGGCTGGAGCTGCTGTTGCAGCGGCGGCCGTCGCGATTGGCGTTGCCCTCGTGGTGTATGGATCGAAAGATGTCAGCTGGGTGCTT
>DASZFB010000094.1:0-6613 GCA_035940275.1 Candidatus Eremiobacteraceae bacterium
TTGACCGCCTACTCCTTCGCACCGCCCGTGCTCGCAAACGGGCTGGTCATCGTATCGAGTTTCAATGGTGTCGAGGCCCATGACGCTGCAACCGGGAAAGTCGTCTGGACATCGCCCGTACAGGCCGCAGGCAGCGGCCAATACTCGAGCTCGATGTTCGCAGCGCTCGGAAGCAGCACGCTGCTCGTCACCTCATTCGATGCGTTGCACCTTTTGAATCTGTCAACCGGGGCTGAGATCTGGCACGGCGGCGTTGCCGGCGCTTCCAACCCTGTGATCGTCAGCGACCCTGCGCTCGGCGTGACGGTGTACGTGACCGACGGCACGGGCGTGATCGCGCTGGTCCCAGGCTAAATCGTACCGGCTTTCAGCGCAGCCTCACCTTGCGCTTTGGTTGAAAAGCGCTTGAATTGGTCGAACACGCCCGTAAACGTGCCGGTCCCTGTCATCGGAAAGGCATTGCCTCGATACGAGCCGTCAATGCGAGTCACGTACCATACGTTGAGCATCGCATTTCCACTCGTCTCCGTCACGCTGCCGGAGGTCGCATGTGGCGGCGGCACGCTCGGGCTGTACGTCAGTTTATCCACGCGACCGGTCGCCTGCTCGATCCACATGGTTCCGCTGCCATGTTGGGCGTCTTTAACGCCGCTCTGGAAGGTGACGGCAACGGTCCCCGTCGGGCAGACCGTGCACGCTTGCGGTGGACCGAAGACGTAGTCGTGTATGAAGCGCGGATCATATGGCTCTTTGAAGAAGATCTTCCCAACGCTCCAGTCTTGATTCGTCTGCGCATCACGCTGCGCGATCTGCTGCGCGCTAAACGCTTTCCCATCGTCGGCGATCTTGTAGTACTTGATGTTGACGAACGCCCCGCCGTTCATCAATTGCCCGCTGTCGCTCACCTCGGTATGATGGACCGGTCCCGCGCGCACAACGGTAGAGAAGTGTCGCTGCATGCCGATGATGCCTCGCACGTTGGCTGTGTAAACGGCACCAGCTCGCAGCACGAGTGCGGGAACCGTGCCAGGCGACGTACTCGCGCCCACGCCGGCGGTCGTGCTCCCGAATACCAATGCGCAGAGCGCGATGCACGCTCCCACGCCGTTCCGAATGCTGCGCCGGTTCATTCGCGTCACGTCGAGAAGGAGCCCAGCGAGACCGACTGACAGGCTCCGTTGGGTTGCGAAAGAGACGCGGTATATGTCCGTCCAGGGCTCAGACTCGAAAAGCTCGACGCATAGAAGAAGTCTGAGGGGTACGGGTGTGGTCCGCCTGGATCCGGCACAAGTCCAAGGCTTCCGCCGGTCCACGGTTGCCCAGCGTTATCGTTGAGCGTGATGGTCCACTGGCTGTAAGTGTTGTAGAGGTTGTTGGCGCTGCCATCGGCGACGATGACGATACGGCCGATCGCCGTCGAAACGCCGCCCTGACCCTGCGTCGGGCTCGCGAGTTGCACGGATGTGCCGGTGTTGCAGAGAGGCCCGCCGCTGCCGTTGCAGCGCAACAGTGCCAGCATGCTCGCAACCACCAGCGAGCCGAAGAAGAGGGTCGGCCGGATGAGCATACCTCGACTCAGACGTGCAGGTTCAACGTCACAGTCGCGCCCGCGTTCGTATTGGGCGCAACCGAGGTGAGCCGCACGCCGACAGTACCGCCGCTTGGCACCTGCATGCTGACCGCCTGAGAGAATCGCCCATTCCCATCGGCCTGGACATCGCTGCTGTACGTGCCGAGACCCACACGGAGCATGCCGCCCAGAAGTGCAGAGCCCGTCGCGGCGATATGCACCATTGAATTCGGCAGCGTCTGTCCGGAAACGGTGAACGAGCTGCCTACCGTGGAGCCGTCACCCGGGAGCAGATTCTGCAGGTAGTTCGTAGCGTTGTTATTGCTTGACGTCGCGCCTGATGTGAACGACCACGTGCGGTCGAACGCAACGCCTGTAGCGGACGTGCCTCTCACCTCGACCGTGTGCCTCGTTTGAGAGAGATCGTACGTCGGCGTGAACATGAAGTTGTTTTGCGACACGTAGGTGGTGCTCGAGACGTCGCGGCCGTCGAGCGTGAGCCTGACGCTATTCGGGTCGACCGCCTGGCTGAAGCTGCCCGAAACGGCGGGGCGCGTCACCTGGATGTACGCGCGGTTGCCGGGTTGCAGGTTGGTCAGCGTGACCGAAGCCTGTGCCGGCGGCGGCGCCGGAGCTTGACCATTGGAATTGATGCTGACCACGCGGCTGCTGTTATCGTATTGCACGTTCGCCCCGAGGGACTCGGAGATGAAACGCAGCGGTACGAGCGTTCGCGCTCCGACGAGAAACGGCGCGACGTCGAGCTGTTGCGCGACGCCATTGACGACGGCACGCGTGCTGCCGATCTGCAGTTGGATCGCGCGGCCGTTGCCGGTGGCGTTGATCGTGCCGTTGTCGTACACGACGCTCGCGCCGAGCCGCTCAAATACGCCGCGAAGCGGAACGAAGACCCGCCCGCCGCGCTCGATTGGCGGTTGGTCGAACTGGACTTGGGAGCCGTTCACGACGATTTGCACTGAATCCGTTCGTGCGGGCTGGGTCGAGAAGGCCACGAACGCTGCGAACAAGAGAAGCATCAGCAGCGTCTTGGAGAAATGTTTGTTTTTCATCGGGTCGCGATTCTTTCTTTCCATCATGCTGGTGTGTTAGCCGCCGCCGTTGCCATGGTTGCCATTGCCATGGTTGCCGTTTCCTTGGTTACCGCTGCCCTGGTCGCCGTGGCCTTGGTTTCCATGGCCCTCGTTATCGTTGGTCTCTTTGTTCTTATTCTGCTTCCAATACTGTTTGCAGTGACCCGGCGGCCAGCACCCGGGTTGGTAGCCGTGCGGGAAATACGAGACCATGTGCGTCGTCTGGCATTGCTGCCCATAACCGTTGACCGTGCACGGTTGCGATCCGTTGTTGCTCAAGTATGTGACGACATTGCCGCTGTTCGGATACACGACGCGGCCGTTGCCGTAGATGACGCCGCCATCGTTGGTGTATCCGACCACCGTGTTGGCTTGCTGCGCCGCCGTGTTGGCTGCAGCCAGCTTGTGTTGGTAGTTATTGTAGAGGATGATGCCCGCAGCCACTGCGACCGCTCCCAGGATGATGTTGCGCGTGGTCGCGGCGCTGTCCGCACGCACCGGCGCCATCATCCCGGCGAACATCGAGAGGACCAAGGCCAAGACCACGAATGTCTTGTGCCAGCTACCGAACCGATCAAATGTCAGCGCCATTGGGCATCTCCTTATTGCTTACGACTATGAGCGCGCGGACTCAGGCAGTGCGACGAGACATGGCTCGCCCGATGAACAACAGAATCACACTTCCCACGACGGCGACGATAATGCTTGGGATGTTGATCCCTGTCGCGCCGACATGACCGAAGTAGTTCCAGATCCAACCGCCGAGGACAGCGCCGATGACCCCGATGATGAGATCTCCGAGAACGCCGCCCGGCCCTTCACCAGGCACCACGAACTTCGCTAGAAATCCGGCGATGATACCAACGACGATCCATGCGATGAAACCCACAATAGTTCTCCTATCTACAGTAGAGGTGTGCGTGCTCTATGGCGCACGAAGCGGAGCGGGCTGAGTATCGATACTCGAGAGGCGCCATCCATCTGCGGTCTTCACGGCGTGCTCGCGGACCACGGTCGTGGTCATGACCGCGTCCGATAGCAAGCTCTCCGATCTGAATTGGGTCGGCATCGTCACGTCGGCCGCGGTCGGACTGAGCAGATCGATGGTGAGTGCACCGTAGTCTGGAAGGACGGTCATCGTGCCTCCGTAGAGGAACGGCAGCTGTGCCACAACGGCCTCATGGCCTCGCGCGCTGGAAACGCCGCTCGACCAGTTGAGATCGGGCGAGTCCAGCAACAGCGCTGATAGCACACCTGAATTCTGAGAGTTTTGAGCGTCATTGAATCGCACGACGAGGGCGCGCACGTCTTGCCATGCCTTCGGCGGGTCGGCGTCCGCGCGCGCAATGCTCGCGGCCGACGATGCAAGCGCCACGGTAAGTATAGCGGCATACGCGAATTTGCGCAGGCCGGGGTTGTCTGGAATTCGGTTCTTCATTTTTCCACAGCTCTCATGATATTGGGAGGCGCATCGCCGGCGGGGGCCAGCGCCTGATCGAGCACTTGGTTGCTTATGCACCGCTGGCAGACGTGCCACTGGTTGACTCGAATGATTCTGTCCGAAGGCTCTCTACAAAGATCGCACGTCATATGGTCTTGCTCACTTCGTCAACGCCGCTAAAGGGAAGTTTTGCGTCCAAGCTCGTACTTCTATGATAGGCTTTATGAGGCCGGAAATCGGTACGGAAGCGCTCCAAGCGCGCAGACTGTGCGATGAGCACTCAAGCCTATTTCGGGACGCAAATGCCAAAGTACGATGTTTTCGAAGGAAACGCCATCCTCGCGTGCCTCAAAGGCAAAGAGAGGACGCTGGCGCTCGCGGGCGGCGAGATGGTGGACGTCAAGCTGCGCCAGACCATTTACGAGCCCGAAGAGCGCATCAGCGAAGCGTACTTTCCGCTCAGCGCCATCCTCTCGGTGGTCGCACGGATGAAAGATGGCGGCATGATCGAGATCGGCACGATCGGCCGGGAGGGAACGAGCGCGGTCCCGCTCCTCATGGGCAGCGAAAGCAGCGCGAACGAGAGCTTTTGCCAAGTGCCTGGAAAAGCGTGGAAGATGCCCGGGAAGACGTTTCGCAGCCTTGTCGACAAAAGCCAGCCGTTTCGCGAGTTCCTCAACAGGTACTTGCAGGCGTACGTCAACATGCTCGGCCAATTGGCGGCCTGCAATCGATTGCACAGCGTCTATGAACGATGTGCGCGCTGGCTGTTGATGACCGGTGATCGTGTCGGGAGCAATGAGTTCCTATTGACGCACGAGTTTCTCGGCATCATGCTCGGGTCTCGCCGATCCGGCGTGACTGTCGCCGCCGCGATCTTGCAAAAGGCGGGATTCATCCACTACTCGCACGGCACGGTGACGATCTTGGATAGGCCAGGCCTCGAAGCCACGACCTGCGAGTGTTACGCGATAACGACCGGGCAGTTCGGCGACCTCTTGAGCGTTCGACCGACGGCCAAAGATACGAACGGATCGCGCTCCGCGAAGCGGTAGTTTCTAGCGTTCGATCTTGACGTTCGAAAAGTCGACGGTACGAACGAGCGTCGATCCGGAGTAGCCGAGCACGGCGACGGGTAAGTGCGTCGTCCTCGAGATGTCGACGATTTCACGCGTCAGACCCGTATCGGTGGCCGACTTCGTGGGGATCAACGTGACCGCATCAGTCGCCACGCCGCCGATCGTCGGTCCGGCCTTTTGCGTGATCGGTCCCGCGGTCTGTTGCCCGTGGGCGAGAATCGCGCTGAAGCTCAATTGATCGATCGACGAGCCGCGGATCGTCGTCACTTGAGGATCGTGGAGCGGGAACTTCCGCTTGAACATCGCCTCGAGACCCGCTCCCTTGTGGGCGACCACCGTGCTTCCCCCGTTCCAGACGAGCGTCGCGCCGGCATTGGGGCCTTTGATCATGCTCATGGTCGCACTCGACGGCTTCGCGAACGTGTAATTGAAGACGATGTTTTGGATCACGCTGCCTTTGCGCTCGTAGGCCGTGTCCATCGCGCTGTATCCTTTGATACCCGCCCACGTGTTCGTGAACGCGACCCAAGCCGGCGGTAGCGTTCGCGCGCGGACCACTGATGGCGTGATGATCATCGGTAACGCCAAAATCAGGACCAGGCAAGCCACTTGCTTGCTCACGCCTCCCAGTAGGAGACCTCTCGCTTTTCGTTCGAATACAGCGGCCATAGAGGGAATCCCAGCGTTTGGCCCCCTTGCGAAAGGAGTTGCCTCATGATCGCTGTCAGTCGGATTGCCATTGCAACAGCCGCGTTCGCGACGCTTGGCATGTTCGTCGCGTTGATGCCTGCTCAGGCATCGGCCCAAGCCATAAATGGCAAGATCAGTTTTGCGGTGTCGCTCATGCCCCATGGCTTTACCTCCAAAGCTTGCCAAAATTTCCAGGTCATCGCGGAGGAGCCGACGGTCATTGGGAAGACGACCGGCGGCAAGATGACCGCAAGTCTCAAAGGCAGCACGGTTGCGTGCGCATATTCGGTTGAGATGCTGCAGGTGCCGCGGGGACAGGTGACCGTGAAGCCATCTGGCGCGCCACTTGGTTACAAGGCCCCTCCGACATATCAAGGGAGTTTCAACCCGACGGCACGATCTGTGGACGGGAAGAAGTGCAGGCCGAGCTGCAGTTTTTCAAACGTCAACTTCGTCTTCGAGAATATCGGGATACCTAGATAGCGGTTGGTGGAGATGAGGGGACTCGAACCCCTGACCCCTTACATGCGAAGCAAGTGCTCTACCAGCTGAGCTACATCCCCACGGGGTCCGAAGCGGTAGTATAGCATACGTCGGCGGGACGCGGCAATCCCGTAGCGCGACGTTGCGCTACGGCCCCGCGTCCGCGATCAAGATGCGCGTGACACCCTCGACGAAACGGCCGCGCGTTGCATCTCCCTCGATCACCAATGTCGCAGTGCCTTGTGGCGCGGGCCGGGCG
>DASZFB010000095.1:0-7571 GCA_035940275.1 Candidatus Eremiobacteraceae bacterium
CGGCATGCGGTTGACGCCATCCGCGATACGCAAGGCTTCATCAAATCCAAATCTGTCGATCAGATGACCGGCAAGCCAATCGGGCAACGACGCATATTCACCCAAAGCACGCGCCGGATCGCCCGGTTTCGGCTTCGGTGGTCGTACCGGAGCACTCGCGATTTTGCGCAGCACCGCGTTCGCTACCGCCGCGGTGCCGGCGTGGCCGGTGCGCCGCGCGAGCTTGACGCTTTCATCCACTGCACTGTGCGCGGGGATCTTCTCCAGATACAAAAGTTGATATGCCCCGAGACGCAACGCCCACAGAAGCTCGGGGCTCAATTGCGCAATCGGTCGCTTGAGATATACTGCGATCGACCAGTCGAGCGCACGACGCATTTTGAGCGTGCCATACACAAGTTGGGTTAAGAGCGCGCGATCGCGCGCCGCCATCTCGTCCTCTCGCAGAGCTGTTTCGAGCGCTGCTTGACCGCCGCCGGCGAGAAGCGCTCGCAGCGCTACTTCGCGCGGATTTGGCGCGACGACGTTCGCTCGTGTGTTAATGGCGCGAGGCCGTGTGTTGGGCAAACTCTGCACCCGTCATGAGTCGCCTGCCTTCAGGGACGACCTCAAGCAATCGAATCGCGCCTGGCTCGGTCGCAATCAAGGGGCCGGCAGGCTCGTTGGCGATGAGCTTGCCGGGTTCGATGGTGGACGCGGGGTTAACGGTCGACACAAAGTCGACCGCTACAGAGCCGTGTATGGAGGCGACCTCGGCCTTGAGCACTTTGAGGCGCTTACCATCGAGCAACATCCACGCACCGGGTTTGGGGCTCACGCTTCTGATCTGGTTCACGACGATGCGCGCCGGAACCGCGAATTGTAGTTGCAGATCCTCTTTTGTTAACGTGCGGCAGTACGTGGCGTCTTCCTCACGCTGCGGCAAGCGAGTCAGTTGCCCCTCGCTGAGCAGCCGCGCAGCTTCCCCGAGTAACTCCGCACCGACCCCGGCCAGTCGATTGTGGAGCGTGGCGTAATCGTCCGCTGCGTCAATCGCTACCGAACGTGCCACGGCGATATCACCCGCATCCATTCTGGCAGTCATCCAAAAAACCGTTACGCCGGTTTCCTCGCAACCATCGCGAAGCGCCGACTGAATTGGACTCGCACCGCGGTAGCGCGGCAGCAGACTTGGATGTACGTTGAGCGCCGTCAGCCCTGGAAGTTCGAGCAGCGCCGAAGGCAGTATCTTGCCATACGAAGCGGATGCGAGCAGTTCCGGCCGCAAACGCGCAATGCTCTCAATGAAGGGTCCATCGAGTCGCCGGGGCTTCAACACTTCGCGGCCTGCACGACCCCCTGCAATCGATACCGGTGTGGGCGTGATCCTAAGCCCGCGACCAGCTGGGCTATCCGGTTGTGAGTAGATGGCAACGACCTCGTGCTGTTCGAGCATTCGCTCGAGCGACGGCACTGCGAATTCCGAACTGCCAAAGAAAACCGTCCGCAACCGGCGGGCGGCCATCCTAAATGGTGACTTCTTTTGCGGAACTCTCCTGCTCGCCGCCGACTGAATCCGGCGGGAGCACGTCGCGAAGTTCTGCCTTGTCGGAAATTAAAATGCCATCGAGGTGATCGACCTCATGTTGGAAACAACGCGCAAGTAGTCCAGATGCCTCGACGCGCACCTTTTTTCCGTGCCGATCCAAACCGGTGAGCGCGCAGCTCAGCGCCCGCTTCACATCGCCGATCCGACCCGGAATCGATAAACAGCCTTCGACTGAGGTCTCCTCGCCTTCGAGATCGCTGAGAACAGGATTCACAAAAACATACAGCTCGTGTTCTTCACCGACGTCCGAGACAAAAATCCGCTTGCTTATGCCTACCTGCGGCGCCGCAAGCCCAATGCCCGGCGCATCGTACATCGTTTTGATCATGTCGTCGATAAGTTGCTGGGTCAGCGGCAGCTTGAGCTCCAAGCCGCTCACCTTTTTGGCGGCCTTGTGGAGAATTGGATTCGGGTCAGTTACGATGCGTCGTTGATAAGCCATCGTTCTCTTCACAGGATGTAATGCGAGAGATCCTGGCTCTTGATGATTTGATCCAGGCGCTGCTCGACATATGCTTCGTCAATCGTGACCGTGCCGCCCCGCTCCGGCGCCTCGAATGCGATAGTTTCGAGAACGCGCTCAAGCATGGTGTGCAGACGGCGAGCCCCGATGTTCTCGGTTTGATCGTTGACGAGCGTTGCAAGGCGGGCGATGGCATCGATCCCGGACTCAGTGAATTCAAGCTGCACGTTGTCAGTGGCCAGGAGTTGACGATATTGTTCGATGAGCGCGTTCTTAGGCTGCGTGAGGATGGTTTTGAAGTCATCCTTTGTGAGGCTGTCGAGCTCTACGCGGATGGGGAAGCGGCCCTGCAGCTCGGGGATGAGATCGCTCGGCTTGCTGATATGAAAGGCACCGGCGCCGATGAACAGCACGTGATCGGTTTTCACCGGTCCGTATTTCGTCATGACCGTCGAACCCTCGACGATCGGCAAGATGTCGCGTTGCACACCTTCGCGCGACACGTCGGGACCACTGGCCCCGCGGCCACCCGGGCCTGCGATCTTGTCCATCTCATCGATAAAGATGATGCCGTTTTGCTCGGCACGCCGCACTGCCTCGCGTTTCAGTGAATCGTTGTCGACGAGTTTCGCTGCTTCTTCAGCTTTGAACAATTCTCGAGCTTCGGCAACCGAGACCCGGCGCTTGGAACGTCGTTTGGGTAAAATGCCGGCGAGCAAGTCGCTCATGTTGCCGCCCATCTCGTCAAGCTGCGGGTTGCCGAGGGCACCGATAATTTGGGGCGACTCCTCGATGTCGATCTCGATCAAACGGACGTCGTAGAAACCGGTGCGGATCTCTTGTTTCAGTTGAGCGCGCCGAGCTTCTACGTCAGCGGTTCGCTGCTGCGGGGGCTCCGTGACAACGCGGCCCTGTTGACCGCCCATCATTGCCGTGAACGCGGACAGTGGGTTCTGCACAGCTGGCTGGCTGACGCGTGTCGATGGATCGAGAATGTCTGCGAGACGATCGATCGCCATGTCCTCGGCAACGTCTTTTGTTTCCTCGAGCCGTTCCACACGCAGCATTCGTATGGATGCCTCAACGAGGTCGCGCACCATCGATTCGACGTCGCGCCCAACGTAGCCGACTTCCGTATATTTCGTCGCTTCGACTTTGAGGAACGGTGCGGAGACGAGATTCGCCAAACGTCGCGCGATTTCGGTTTTGCCGACGCCGGTCGGCCCGATCATGAGTATATTTTTCGGGATGACGTCGTCGCGCATGTCGCCTTCGAGGCGATCGCGCCGATAGCGGTTGCGCAATGCCACGGCGACGGCACGCTTGGCCGCGGCTTGGCCGACAATGTAGCGATCCAGTTCGGCGACGATGCGCGCTGGGGTGAGTTCACTCGGTTCCATGGTGGATGACGTCTGTTCGCGCCGACTCCGCGTGACCCCTGGACCAGCCAACTCCTAGTGATTCATCGCGCCCGGGTGCTCTTCAGTCGCCCAAACTTTCGTCGGATCTGTTTCATACGGCCACACGTGGACCATCCAATTGTAGATAGCAGGCTTGAAGGTTCCGCCTGCTTGGGAACACTGATCTTGCGTCGTGATTGAACCGGCCAAACCGAATTGCGCGTTAGGTCCGAAATAGGCGCCGGCGCCAACCCCAGGCGGCGCCTGACAAAAATTGACGTGCAAATGCCATGTCGCAACGCTCAGCGGTACGCGCTCGTTGAGCTGGTCAAACGTCGAATTGCGCGGCGCGGTGTACATTACGCCAACGAGCTCGAATCCGCCCGTGGTGCGCTTGTACATGAGCGACGTTGGCCGGGTGGGATCGAATGAAAACTCGTTTGCAAGCCCGTTTCTCCAGCTCGTAAAGTGATAAATTTCCTGCGGCAGTTGCGGCAGAAATTGTTTGTAGCCGGCTGCTTCGGCAACCTGATAATCTTTGTACGGTTCGATCGCTTTGCGCACCGACTGCAATATGTCGTTTGCGCGAGCGGCGTCTGCCGCGTTTGCCGGACGTGGAGGAGTCATCGTCATATGGGCGGTGTGCATCTTCATTTCGGACATCGAGCCCGTTGACGACATCGACGGCATGGGGGTTGCTTGCGGCTTCGACGGTGCGGCTGACGGTTGCGGGGTACCCATGCCCTGCATACCCTGCATGCCTGACATCTTATTTGCTGACATAGCATTCATCGCCACGCTGTGTTGCATCGCCGCTCGGTGAGCTGCGAGATCACAACTGTCGGAGCACACCGGCTCGATCGTTGAAGCTTGCTTATCGCCTGCGAGTCCGGCGATGACGGCAATACCTGTGACTGCGCTGACCGCCAAGGCGGCTATCAAGAACCTCATCAAAATCACTCCTGCTCTCCTATTATGACTGTTACGAGGAGCGCGTTTTGTGTGGGATGGTTAAGAGTTGGATGAGAACAGGGTGAAAGCGCAGCGCGCGTGAATATCCTCCAGCCTGTCGCCGCGGTTCGTTAGACCCGTGGGCTTGGAGAACGTCTTGAACGTCGTCATTCCTAAAGAGGTTGCCCCGGGCGAACGCCGGGTTGCGGCCACGCCGGACATTGTCGCACGGATCGTAAAGTCCGGCAATAGCGTGTTTGTCGAACGCGCAGCGGGTGATGCCGCCGGATTCCCTGATGACCAATATTCTACGGCCGGTGCCTCCGTCGTCGATAGCGCCGCAGGTGCTTACGCAAACGCCGGTCTTGTCTTAAAAGTTCAGCGACCTCTTGATGAGGAGATCGCGCTCATACCAGAAGGCTCCGCTCTGATTGCATTTCTCCAACCGCTTTTCAAACCAGAGTTTTCTCAAAAACTCGCCCAGCGCCGCATCACATCATTCTCGATGGAACTCATTCCACGCATCTCGCGTGCCCAGAGCATGGATGCGTTGTCCTCGCAGGCGACAGTATCCGGATATAAAGCAGTCCTCCTCGCCGCGGACGCCTTGCCGAAATTTTTTCCCATGCTCATGACTGCCGCCGGCACGATCCCACCGGCGAAGGTCCTCGTGCTCGGCGCTGGAGTTGCCGGACTACAGGCGATTGCAACGGCACGGAGGCTCGGCGCAGTTGTCACCGGGTTCGATGTGCGCGCCGTCGTTAAAGAGCAAATAGAAAGCCTCGGCGCGACGTTTCTGAGTTCCGCACCACACGAGAGTGCGGAGGGCGCGGGCGGCTACGCTAAAGAGTTACCCGAGGAGCAGCAGCGCCGCGATCAAGAGCTTATTGCAAAAACTGCCGCGACCACGGATGTCATCGTCACGACAGCGCTTATCCCGGGCCGGCGCGCGCCCTTGCTTATCACTGCCGCGGCAGTCGGTGGCATGCGAGTGGGCTCGGTCATCGTCGACCTCGCGGCGGAACAGGGCGGCAACTGCGAGTTGTGCGAGCCCGGCTCCACTGTTGTTCGCAATGGCGTCACGATCATGGGGCCGCTCAACTTGCCAAGTTCGATGCCGCTGCACGCAAGCCAACTCTATGCCAAGAACGTACTCGCACTTTTCGACCATCTTGTTCACGACGGGAAACTGGCGATCGATATGAACGACGAGATTACGCGTGGCGTTACGGTGACGCGCGACGGCGAAGTGACGAACGAAGCGGTGAAGGCGCGGCTTTCGGGGGTGGGGACGTAATGGAACTGTTCTTGATCCAGCTGACGGTATTTGTGCTGGCCGTCTTCGTCGGCTTCGAGGTGATCTCGAAGGTGCCGTCCATGCTGCACACGCCGCTCATGTCGGCGACGAATGCCATTCACGGCGTTGTGGTCGTCGGCGCTATGCTCGTCGCGGGCGCAGCGATCGGCGGACCGATCGGCCGCGCCATCGGTATCGCCGCAATGATTTTAGGGACGATCAACGTCGTCGGCGGCTTTGCGGTCACGGAGCGCATGCTTGAAATGTTCAAAGGGAAGCCGGGGACGCGTCCGTGATGACTGCTCAACAAGCGGCGCTGAGCTTTGCATATCTTGTCGCGGCGGTTCTCTTTATTCTCGGGCTGAAATTCCTAAGTTCGCCCAAAACCGCACGGCGCGGTAACATCCTCGCGATGTTCGGCATGCTCATCGCCGTGGTCGCGACGGCCTTCGACGCAAACATCATTTCGTGGACGGACATCGTGATCGGCGCGGTCATCGGAGCGCCCATCGGCTTCATATCGGCCCGGCTCGTCAAGATGACGGCCATGCCGCAGATGGTAGCGCTCTTCAATGGCGCGGGCGGAGGTGCGGCTGCGCTCGTGTCAAGCGGCGAGTTCTTGCGCCTGCTTAATTCCGGCTCAGCCCCGACATGGTATCAGATGCTGCCGATCGTTCTGAGCTGCATCATCGGCTCGATTAGTTTCTCCGGCAGCCTCGTCGCCTTCGCGAAACTCCAAGAGCTCATGACCGGCCGCCCCATCACGTACAAGGGACAACAGCTCGTCAACGGCCTCGTCCTGCTCGGCATTATTGCGCTCGTTGTTATCTTGCTTGCGGGCAACGCGACTCCCGCGCCATTCATCGGTTTGATCGCCGCATCGCTCCTGCTCGGCATTCTCGCCGTGCTGCCGATCGGCGGCGCAGATATGCCGGTCGTCATTTCGCTCCTCAACTCGTTCACCGGTGTGGCGGTTGCGGTCACCGGATTTGCGCTCAACAGCACGGTGCTCATAATCAGTGGCACGCTCGTCGGCGCCTCGGGAACCTTGCTCACCACGCTCATGGCGACTGCCATGAATCGCTCGCTCGCCAACGTGCTCTTCGGTGCATTCGGGTCGGTAAAGACCGCGGAGGGCGCAAGCACAGCTGCCACTGGCGCGGGCACGGTCCGATCGGCATCCGTTGAAGACGTCGCCACGCTCTTGGCGTACTCGCGGAGTGTCATCATCGTGCCTGGGTATGGTATGGCCGTCGCGCAAGCGCAACACGCGGTTCGCGAGCTGTCACAAAATCTTGAAAAGCGCGGCGTCGACGTCGAATTTGCAATCCACCCTGTTGCCGGCCGCATGCCGGGGCACATGAACGTGTTGCTCGCCGAAGCCAACGTTCCGTATGAGCAGCTGCACGAGATGGATGAAATCAATCCACAGTTCGAGAGCGCAGATGTCGCGCTTGTCATCGGTGCCAATGACGTCACCAATCCCGCGGCGCGCAACGTGGCGAGCAGCCCGATCTACGGTATGCCCATCCTCGACGTCGATAAGGCAAAAAACGTCGTCGTGCTCAAGCGCAGCATGAATCCTGGTTTCGCAGGCATCGACAACCCGCTCTACGAGAATCCCAAAACCATAATGCTCTTTGGCGACGCAAAGGACTCTGTGTCAAAGCTTGCCGCCGCGGTCGCCACAGCGTAGACGAAATCATAAGACTCTCTTAAGACAAAATTCAGAAACTTTCCCCACGCGCAGCGGTAGCAACATCTAAACGATGTGCCCGGCGCCATCGTGCGCTCGGGGGAAGGAGCCCGCTCTCTATGAATCCCGTTCGTAGCCGCCTCTTAGGTCTTACCTATCTACTACCGGCCGCTCTG
>DASZFB010000096.1:0-2061 GCA_035940275.1 Candidatus Eremiobacteraceae bacterium
GCACGCTTCCGGCGCATGAGCGGACTCAATGTGATGCATCCGATGGGGTGGGACGCGTTTGGTCTTCCGGCTGAGACAGCGGCTATTGCGCGCGGGTTACATCCACGCGAGTGGACCAACTCCAACATCAGCAACATGCGCGCCCAAATCAAAAAACTCGGGACTTCGTATGATTGGTCGCGCGAAGTCAACACCTCATCTCCGGAGTACTACCGCTGGACGCAGTGGCTGTTCTTACTCATGTATCGAAAGGGCCTCGCTTACAAGGCCGAGGCAACATTGAATTGGTGTCCCCTCGATCAGACGATCCTCGCGAACGAGCAGGCCGAAGGCGGCGTGTGCTGGCGTTGCGGTACAAAAGTAGAGCGTCGCAAGGTCAACCAGTGGTTCTTTCGTATCACGAACTACGCCGACAAATTGCTTGAAGGGCTCGATCGGCTTCCGGGTTGGCCGGAGCGCGTCAAGACGATGCAGCGGAACTGGATCGGGCGCAGCGAGGGCGCGACCATAGCGTTCGAGGTTGAAGGCGGCGTCGGCAAGATCGATGTGTTTACAACCCGGGTCGACACGCTGTATGGCGCAACATACCTCGCGATTGCACCTGAGCACCCGTTGCTAAAGAATATCATTGCGGGTCACGAAGAAGCTCCGCTGGTCGAGGCATTTGTTGCGAGCGTGCAGGACAAAAGTGAGATCGATCGCGCGCAGCTCCTGGGAAGGCAAGGCGTCTTTACCGGCGCTTACGCGAAAAACCCGTTAAGCGGCGAGCGTCTTCCAATTTGGGTCACGAATTACGTCGTTGCGGAGTATGGCACGGGCGCAGTGATGGGCGTGCCGGCGCACGATCAACGTGATTTTGAATTCGCGCGCGCGCACGAACTTCATATTCGGACCGTTGTAAAACCCGCCGGTGCGAAGCGCGCGCCAAGTGCGAGCAAGTTGCCCTCAGCGTTTGTGGATGACGGCGTGCTCGTCAACAGCGGTGAGTTCAGCGACATGTCGAGCCCCGAAGCGCGCAAAGCGATGACCGAAAAGCTTGTCAAGCGCGGAGCGGGGACAGCGGCCATCAACTACAAGCTACGCGATTGGCTCATTTCACGCGAGCGTTATTGGGGCGCGCCCATTCCGATGATACGCTGTCCGAATGACGGCTACGTGCCGGTACCCGAAAGCGACCTGCCCGTGCTGCTACCGGATAAGGCACCGATTACCGGAACGCAAGGCAGCCCGCTCGAGCACGTGCCCGAGTTCATGAATACGACGTGTCCGAAGTGCGGCGGACCTGCAACTCGTGAACCCGAGACGATGGACACCTTCATGTGCTCGTCCTGGTATTTCTTGCGATACTTGAGTCCCCACGACGAGATTGAGCCCTGGTCTGTCGACGACGCTCGCTACTGGGCGCCTGTGGATCACTACATCGGCGGCATCGAGCATGCCGTGCTGCACCTCATGTACGCTCGCTTCTTTTATGAAGTGTTGCGCGAGGAAAACCTCGTGCCGGGCGACGAGCCGTTCATGCGTCTCTTTAACCAGGGCATGGTGCTGGGCGAAAACCACGAGAAAATGAGCAAGTCGCGTGGCAATACAGTTGGCATCGACGAGGCGGTCGCAACCTACGGCGCCGACGCATTGCGCATCTACGAGATGTTCGCAGGCCCGCCGGAACAGGACTTCCCGTGGTCCACTACCCGCGTCGCCGGGGTGACGCGAACCTTGAAGCGGATATGGCGGCTCGTCTTGACGCATGCGAGAGCGCTGGAGCAGACCGGCGCCGCTGGAGTTGGCATCGCACGCGATGGCCGGGTTTTGAGTGTCGCTGAAAAGGACTTGCGACGCAGCGTCCACGAGAAGATCAAAAATGTGACAGAAGAGCTCGGCGACCGCATGCATCTCAACACATGCGTGTCAGCCATCATGACGCTCCTGAACGAGGTTGAAGACTTCGCTGTCAAACACGACGACGCCGCGGATTCACCCGTGTTTGCGGAGGCTTTGACCGCCATGCTGCTTCTGCTCGCGCCATTTGCGCCGCACATTGCCGAAGAGTTGTGGGAGCGC
>DASZFB010000097.1:0-3404 GCA_035940275.1 Candidatus Eremiobacteraceae bacterium
GTTATCTCGTCATTCTTGGCAGGCCTGGGCAACGCGTTGGCATCTCCGATCTTTGCGATGTCGTTCGTTGCTGCGATAGTTATAGTGTTTGTCTATCACCAGGCCATTGCGCGACGGGCTTTCGCGTCGGTGCGCTCTGTGGGTGAGAGGAAGACGGGAGGGGCCAACCCTTCGGACGTCGCCGCCCTACGAGCCAGAGTTGACGCTCTTGAAGCAAACGCTACGCGCTCCTTGCAACGAGTTGGGTTTGTGCGCTTCAACGCCTTTCCCGACGTAGGATCCGAGCTCTCGTACGCTTTGGCGGTCGTCGACGGACGGGGCAACGGATTTTTAGTTTCGAGCATTTATTCTCGCGAGGAAGTAAGGACGTATGCTAAGGCAATCCGCAACTTCTCCGGCGACAAGGATCTGAGTGACGAAGAACGCCGGGCAATCGAGCTTGCACGAGCCGGGACCTCTTCCTAGCCGCCGAGCGCTGCTTGCGAGTCGTTTGCGTAAATTCGGCGCGTGGCTTTTCTGTCCGTATCGGCGCGTGCTCATCAAGATCGTTCCGCACAACGCGGAGTCAATCTACAAACTCGAGCTCTCGCATCTCCATCTCGCGCTCGCCGGCATCGCCGCGTTTGCGGTGTGTGTCGTATTGCTGGTTGCGCACATCGCCGACATTCATGCAGCTGAAGCGCGCATGCGCGCGCTCCAAGCTCTTGAGGTTCGTCAGCGACAAGAGCTGTCGACATTCTCAAAGCAGACGACGGCGCTTTGGCAGCGCGTTGGGAAGCTGCAGCGTGATAATGATGAGATTCACAGACTGACGCACGTCATCGTTCCGAAGGTGAAGGCGCCGGCCACAAGTCACAAGACCGCGGTCGGAGCCCAAAAGCAGTTCGGATTCGTCCGGCGCGCGTCCGGGTTATCAACATGGCAGAAAGTGTCGCTGTGGTTCCACTCAATCGCAGGGTTCGACAATTTGGGATTCGCAGCTGAGGCAGCACAGCTTTCGTCGCTGACGAAGGCGGTCGAAGACACCGATCGCCAAACAACGGCGCTCGAGTCTGGCATTCGTGTCGTCGCAGAGGCGAAGATTGCAGCCGACCTTGCACGCGAGCGTTATCTTGCGGCGATTCCGTCGATTTGGCCGACGCTCGGATATATCTCATCGGGTTTCGGTTTCCGATCGTATCCGGACTACGGCTTTCACTCAGGCCTTGACATCGTCAACGATTATGGCGCTCCCGTCTATGCGACAGCGGCGGGCGTCGTGATTGAGGCCGGCTGGTATGGCGGGTTCGGCTATCGCATCATCATCGATCACGGCAATGGGTTACAGAGCATGTACGCACACAATTCTCGTTTACTCGTGGGTGCCGGGGAAACGGTGAAGAAGGGTGAGCAGATAGCGACAATCGGCTCAACCGGCTATGCAACAGGCCCGCACGTGCACTATCAGCTCGAGCTGTGGGGCAAACCCATCGACCCGACACCGTATCTTTCCGGCAGCGTCAAGGTTGTCGCTCTCGCTCCCTAATTCGAGACCACACACCTTTGAGGCAGCGGACCTTTAGGTCCGCTCTCGTTTCTCCAGGTCGCGCGGCAAAGTTCACCAAACTCTAAACACATGACCCATCGCGCGCCTTCCGAACGCGTTAACAGCCACGTGCGCAACTTCTGCATCATCGCGCATATCGATCACGGAAAGACGACTCTTTCCGATCGTTTGCTCGAGCGCACCGGCGCGCTCGCGCAGCGTCAGATGCAAGACCAGGTCCTGGACTCGATGGACCTCGAGCGCGAACGCGGCATCACGATTAAGGCGCACCCGGTCACCCTCGAGTATCGTGCCCGCGATGGCAAAGATTACGAGCTCAACCTCATCGATACGCCGGGCCATGTCGACTTTTCGTATGAAGTGTCGCGCTCGCTTTCAGCCTGCGAGGGGGCCCTGCTCGTCATCGATGCATCGCAAGGCATTGAAGCGCAGACTCTGGCGAATTTTTATCTGGCAAGCGAGGCTAAACTCGAGATCATCCCCGTCATCAATAAAATCGATTTACCCTCGGCTGACCCCGCCTCCGTCATACGCGACGTTGAGGACACGCTGCTCATCGAATCCGATCGAGCGATCAAGGCATCGGCGAAAGAAGGCATCGGAATCGAGGAGATCCTCGAGGCAATCGTGACCCGTATTCCGCCGCCCAAGGGCAGCGCGGACCACTTGCGCGCGCTTGTTTTCGACTCGCATTATGATGCGTACCGTGGTGTGATTGCATACGTGCGAGTCTTTGACGGAGCGTTGCGCTCCGGCACGCACATTCGCTCGATGGCGGGCGATATTGTTTTTGAAGTGCTTGAGGTGGGAACGTTTCGCCCTGAGATGCGGCCCACCGACCAACTCGACATCGGCGACGTCGGTTACGTGATTGCGAATATTAAGTCGCTGTCGGAGATCGCGGTCGGTGATACCCTCACGGATTCCGATCACCCCGCACACATGCCGCTACCGGGCTACCGCAAGGTCACACCGATGGTCTATTGCGGTCTATACGCGAACGAAGGCACCGAGTACAGCGACCTGCGTGACGCGCTTGAGAAGCTCAAGCTCAACGACGCGTCGCTCTCGTACGAGCCGGAGTCCTCGATTGCGTTGGGCTTCGGGTTCCGTTGCGGATTTTTGGGCTTATTGCACATGGAGATCGTGCAGGAACGACTCGAGCGCGAGTATGCTCTTGGGCTCATCGCTACCTCGCCGTCGGTCGTATATCACGTGAATACAACCGCGCGTGAGTCGATCATCATCGACAACCCTGCGAACCTTCCGCCGCAGCAAACGATCGAGAGCGTCGAGGAGCCGTATGTGCGCTGCTCGATTATTTCTCCGGCGGAGTATATCGGCACGATCATGGATCTGTGTCAGTCGCATCGCGGCACGATGATCTCGATGGATTACATCTCGCCGCTGCGCGTGCTCTTCAGCTACGAGATACCGCTCGCCGAGGTGATTATCGACTTCTTCGACCAGCTGAAGTCGCGCACCAAAGGTTATGCGAGCATGGACTACGAGGTGATCGGTTTTCGCCCGGGCGATCTCGTGAAGCTCGAAATCTTGCTCAATGGAGAACCGGTCGACGCGCTGTCGTTTATCATACACCGCGACAAAGCCGCGCATTGGGGCCGCCTGCTGGCTGAGCGGCTGCGCGAGGTAATCCCGCGCCAACTTTTCGACGTTCCGATTCAGGCGGCTATCGGCGGCAAGATTGTCGCTCGCGAAACCGTTAAGGCAATGCGCAAGAACGTGCTCGCCAAGTGCTACGGCGGTGACATCAGCCGAAAACGCAAACTGCTCGAGAAACAGAAAGAGGGCAAGAAGCGCATGAAGCAAGTGGGCAACGTCGAGCTGCCGCAAGAGG
>DASZFB010000098.1:0-5273 GCA_035940275.1 Candidatus Eremiobacteraceae bacterium
CGCTTTTCATGACGTGAAGACCGGCGCAACCTTTACGCCAATGCAGCACCTAACAGATGCCAAGGCGTCATTTGAAATCTACAATAGCCCGCTTTCCGAATATGCGGCCATGGGTTTCGAATATGGCTACAGCGCAGAGGCACCAGATGGGCTCGTGCTTTGGGAAGCGCAATTCGGTGATTTTAGTAACGGCGGGCAAATAATTATTGACCAGTTCATTGCCGCCGGCCGAGCCAAGTGGCAGCAAACCTCGCGTCTCACGCTGTTGCTACCACATGCCTATGAAGGCGCGGGCCCGGAACACTCAAGCGCGCGGCTCGAGCGTTACCTCCAACTGGCAGCCGACGACAACTTCCGCATCGCCAATCCGACAACGCCCGCGCAATATTTCCATCTCCTGCGCGATCAGGCGAAGAGTGCGCGAGCACGGCCGCTCGTCATCATGACACCGAAGAGTCTCTTACGACTCAAAGCCGCAGGCTCCACGATCAAAGATCTGGATGAGCGCGGTTTCACGCCGGTGCTCGACGATCCAAGCGTTGTGCAGCGCGACGAAATCAAACGCCTGGCACTGTGCAGCGGCAAGATCTACTACGATCTCATCGCGTATCCGAAGCGCGCCGAGGCGCGAGATTTGGCAATTGCACGCGTAGAACTGCTCGAGCCCTTCCCGTACGATCAGGTCATGACGCTCGTCGGATCGTATCCGAACGTCAAGCGCGTAACGTGGGTTCAAGAGGAACCAAAAAACATGGGTGCGCGCGCATTTGTGTCGCGGCGTATCCGTGAAAAACTTACGCCCAAGGGTATTGTTTTTGACTACGTCGGGCGCGCGGACCGCGCAAGCCCCAGTGAAGGATACCCCGGCGCACACGCCGTCGAGCAAGAGCGCATCGTCAACGAGGTTATCTCGGGCTCAGCCTAGGGACGTCTAACCGGTGCATGCGGGATGCTCGCACTGGCAACGTTCGGTGCCCACATTACGATCGTTCGTCTTGCAGTACTCACTGCAGTATCCGTTATTGTCCGATTCAACGCATTTGCACGACGCGTGCCCGCATTTGCCCGCCATGACATACCCCCGTCGTTGTGCCAGTTGACTTCTCTTATACCCATTTACAAAGTGTGTCGTAGCCAAGCGAGGGCACGGCCTACTCCGCGTCGTACGCCTTGTTCCCCTCGGTGCGACCTCAAGGAGAGCCTCATGCGCTCCTTTCTCATCTTTCTCGCCTGCGGCCTCATCATGTTCGATCTCTGGGCCTGCACCAACAAGAAGACGATAGTCACGAGTGAGGGCACGACGACGATCGAAACCAATCGCTTGCGACACACCATGAAGATCAGCAATAAGCGAGAGACGGCAATGATCGGCAGGGGCGCCGTCACCGAAACAGAGCTTGACTTGCCGCTGTATCCAGGAGCAATTCCCGCACAGACCGGAGGTCTCGCAGTGAAGAGTGTGAAGGAGGGCACGCTCCACCAAGTTTCGCTGATAACGAAAGATTCATTCGACCAAGTCTATCAGTGGTACAAGCAGCGACTGCCTGCCAATTCCGAACAAACGCACATGGAAAATGGCGGCGGCTCCATCGCCTCGTTTCTCGTCGGTAAGATGGGCGACCGCGATCAAAAGAGTGTGCTCATCACGCAGTCAAATAACTTGACCACGATCTTGCTCACTCACACGGAGAAGTCGTAACTAATTTCGCGACGCGGTCGTTCTCTTCTCCTCAGCCTTCTGAGGCTTCTTTTTTACAAACACGATTTCGCCGGACTGGACGTCGACAGTGACCGTGTCGCCTGGAACGAAATCACCGTTGAGAATGCGTACCGCGAGTGGGTCGACGATTTCTTTTTGAATGGTCCGCTTCAGAGGCCGCGCTCCGTAGACCGGATCGTAGCCGCGGTTTGCCAGATACTCCTTCGCGGCGTTGGTCAATTCGATTGTTATGCCGCGTTCGGCCAGGCGTTGACTCAAGCTGCGCAGCTGGATCTCGACGATGCGCTTGATGTCATCAAGCTTGAGATTCTGGAAGATGATAATATCATCGATGCGGTTGAGAAATTCCGGCCGGAATTGTTGGCGCAGCGATTCCATGACTTGCGCGCGCACGCGCTCGTCGTTACCCGCAAATTCCAAAATCGCTGACGAGCCGACGTTGCTCGTCATGATCAGAACCGTGTTCTTGAAATCGACCGTACGGCCTTGGCCGTCCGTCAGGCGGCCATCTTCAAGAATTTGCAGCATGACGTTGAGGACGTCCGGATGAGCTTTTTCTACTTCATCAAAAAGCACGACGGAATACGGACGACGGCGCACAGCTTCCGTGAGCTGGCCGCCTTCTTCGTAACCGACGTAACCTGGCGGTGCGCCGATGAGCCGCGCAACCGTATGTTTTTCCATGTACTCTGACATGTCGATTCGGATCATCGCCCGCTCGTCGTCAAACAGGAACTCGGCGAGGGCGCGCGCGAGCTCGGTCTTCCCAACGCCCGTCGGACCGAGGAAAATGAACGAACCAATCGGGCGATTGGGATCCTGCAACCCCGCACGCGCGCGACGCACAGCCGCCGACACTGCGCGAACCGCTTCATCCTGGCCGATCACACGCTGGTGCAGCCGCTCTTCCATCTTGAGGAGTTTTTGGGTTTCGCCCTCGAGCAGCTTGGTCACCGGAATGCGCGTCCACTTGGAGACGACCTCAGCGATATCGTGCTCGTCTACTTCATCTTTGAAGAGCTTGGTGTTGGACGACCCCTTATTTTCAATCGCTTGAACTTTTTTCTCGAGATCCGGCAACTGCTGGTACTTCAGTCTGGAAATTTCTTCCCAATTAACGTTCGGCTCGTATCCTTGTTCAGCGCGGCTAATGCGCTCTTTAAGAGCCTCGATTTGTTCTTTGAGCGCGCTCGCTTGGCCGACGGATTGTTTCTCTGCTTCCCACAGCGTGCGCAGCCGCACGGTCTCGGCCTCGAGTTCGGCGAGCTCTTTCTCAATATTGGCCAAGCGCTTGCGCGACCCGGCATCGCTCTCTTTCTTAAGTGCCTCACGCTCGATTTTGAGCTGATTCGCGCGCCGTTCGACTTCGTCGAGCTCGACCGGACGCGAATCCATCTCCATGCGAATCTTCGATGCGGCTTCATCAACGAGATCGATGGCCTTGTCGGGCAAGAAACGATCGGTGATATAACGATGGGAGAGAACGGCTGCGGCAACAAGTGCCGAGTCTTTGATGCGCACATGATGGTGCGCCTCGTAGCGCTCGCGAAGGCCGCGTAGAATCGAGATCGTGTCTTCAACCGTTGGTTCGCCAACCGTGATCGGCTGGAAGCGCCGCTCCAGTGCGGCATCCTTTTCGATGTATTTGCGATATTCGTTGAGCGTTGTCGCTCCGATGGCGTGCAGCTCGCCACGCGCTAGCATGGGTTTGAGAAGATTCGAGGCGTCCATCGCGCCTTCGGCTGCGCCGGCGCCGACGACGGTGTGCAGCTCGTCGATGAACAAGATAATCTCGCCCTGGCTCGATGTAATTTCTTTGAGCACGGCTTTGAGCCGGTCTTCGAACTCGCCACGATATTTTGCACCAGCGATGAGTGCGCCGAGGTCAAGCGCAATGACGCGACGGTTCTTGAGCCCTTCAGGCACGTCACCTCGCACGATGCGATGCGCAAGACCCTCCACGATGGCGGTCTTCCCGACGCCGGGCTCACCGATGAGCACTGGGTTGTTCTTCGTACGCCGCGACAGCACTTGGATGACTCTCCGAATCTCCTCGTCGCGACCGATGACCGGGTCGATCTTATTCTGGCGAGCTAGTTCCGTGAGGTCGCGCCCATAGCGCTCGAGTGCTTGATACTTGCCTTCAGGGTTTTGGTCCGTGACTCGCTGACTGCCGCGAACGCTGGTGAGCGTTTTGAGGATGGCATCGCGCGTTGCCCCAACCTTTTTAAGAAGTGTCGCGGCTTCGGACTTTACCCGTGTGTCCGCAATAGCGAGCAACAGATGTTCGGTTGAAACATAGTCGTCCTTGAAGTTGAGGGCTTCTTGTCCAGCGCGCGTAAGGATATCGCGCAAATCACGACCGACGCTGGGCTCGCTTCCGCCGTATACTTTCGTGC
Source organism: Candidatus Eremiobacteraceae bacterium (assembly GCA_035940275.1). GTDB lineage: Bacteria > Vulcanimicrobiota > Vulcanimicrobiia > Eremiobacterales > Eremiobacteraceae > JAFANK01. The sequence continues at coordinate 4,120 of DASZFB010000098.1, forward strand.
GTTTGGCTAGGACATCTGCAAGCTGCTTTTGCAGCGCTGCGACATCCACGCCCAGCTGATTGAGAACGATCACCGGGACGCCGTCGGCGTCCTCGAGCAAGGCGCTAAGCAGATGTTCGGCGTCGATCTCGCTGGCGCTGTGTTCGCGAGCTATGGTTTGCGCGCGCACGATGGCCTGTTGGGCTCGCTCGGTCAGTTTGTTGAAATTGTCCATGTAGTTCTCCGCAGATGCGAAGGTGAGTACGCTATATTCGCTCAGCAGATAATGATACTCTTTGGCTTTCCAGGCCCATAGCGCCGTCCGCAAGCACCCCTCGCTTGGCTACAAGGCTTTGGTAAGGCTAGCCGTCACTCGCGATTCGCGTGATGGTACCAAAGGCGCCTCGGCTCCGGCCGTGCGCCTGTTCGCGTTGACACCACATTCGCGCAGAGGTAGCATGTTGGCCAAAGCACGCCGGCACTGGGCGGGGTAGTTTATGCGGCATTTCTCCCAGGCGGTCTTCGTCTTGTGCGTCTGCTTCATGACATGTGGCGGCGCCATCGTCCGCGCCGCCGAGCCGCCGCTCCCCGCCGCAATTGCGGACGTTATGTCATTCCACGGTCGCCTGCTGTATCAGGCACATCCGGCCGCCGACCCGTCAACTACGATCGACGGAAATCTCGTCGTCAACTCCGAGTCATGGTCGCTTGATGAGCACTCGGCGTCTGCCTACGTGCATGCATCCAGCCAGCATTCGTGGATAAAAATCGGTTCTCAGACGCTCGTGTTTGACGATCCGCTCGCGGTCGATGCTCTTGCCAACTCATGGGCAGTGCTGCTCGCGGCAAACGCGGACGCGCGAGTTGTTCGAGACCCTTCTGGCACGTCATGGACGACGAATGGAGGAGCTCGCCTCTATCTTGATGCCACAGAGACCAAAGTGATCGGCGCGGCTGATACCCGATCTGACGGCCGCGAATCGTTTGCCTATGACGACTGGGCGACCGTGAGTGGAGTGCGGCTACCCCAATCGATCGTTCGCATGCGCAACGGAGTCACGATCGGATCCTTCGCCATCGACGGCTATCAGGTGGACTGGAGTCCGAGCAGCCGCCAGGCCTTATCTCAGTTTACAATGGTGCACGAGCATTCGCTCGCTGCAACTCGAAACGCG
>DASZFB010000099.1:0-5127 GCA_035940275.1 Candidatus Eremiobacteraceae bacterium
CGTCGGCGCGACGCAGAATCAGCGATCCGCCTCTCGCAGCCATTCCGCCGCGTCTGGCTCGTGCTCTTTCAGTCGGGACCCGTGGATCCGGATGCGCATATCTTGCATGCGCTCGCAGGACGCCACAAAGTTGGGGGATACTGGGAGTTCTTTCGACGGCTTCCCGCAGAAGGCGCAAGCATCGTGCTGTTCGAGCGCTAAAACATTCCTCGCGCGACCTGAGGGTTTTTTACACTCCCACCCGGAAAAATGTCGACAGCATGAAAGAAGCTGCGAAAAAAGAGGTTCAGCGCATTCCGCGCAAGGCGGATGACCTTTCGGAATGGTACACGCAGGTGTGTCTGCAGGCGCAACTCGCCGACTACACACCCGTGCGCGGTTGCATCGTCATGCGGCCGTATGGTTACGCGATTTGGGAGCTCATCACGGCGCATTTCGACCGCCGCTTTAAAGCAACGGGTCATCAAAACGCGTATTTTCCGTTGTTCATCCCCGAAGGACTCCTCATGCGCGAGGCGGAGCACGTTGAGGGCTTCGCGCCCGAAGTGGCGTGGGTGACCGAAGGCGGCGGTGAAAAACTCACGGAGCGTCTCGCGATTCGCCCGACGTCCGAAGTCATCATCGGTACGATGTATGCCAAGTGGATCCAATCGCACCGCGATCTCCCCGTCCTCATCAATCAGTGGGCCAACGTCGTGCGGTGGGAAAAAGCGACGCGTCCGTTTTTGCGGACGCTCGAGTTTCTCTGGCAGGAGGGCCACACCGCGCACGCCACTCGCGAAGAAGCGGCGGCCGAAGTGCAGCAGATGCTGCAAATCTACCACGAGGTGGCGGAGCAGGAGCTTGCGCTTGCGGTCATTAGCGGCAAAAAGAGTAAGAATGAAAAATTTGCCGGCGCTTTGTCGACGTTCGCCATTGAAGCGCTGATGCCGGACGGCAAAGCACTACAAGCCGGTACGTCGCACGAGCTTGGTCAGAATTTCGCGAAAGCGTATGACATTACGTTCACGGATGTGGACGAGCAGGTTAAGCACGTGTGGACGACCTCGTGGGGCGTTTCGTGGCGCGTTCTCGGCGGCGTGATCATGATGCACGGTGACGACAACGGACTCGTGCTGCCTCCGTCAATTGCGCCACATCAAATAGTCATCGTGCCGATCCCCCGTAAAGGCGCCGATGACGTTATGCCTGCGGCGCGTGAACTGGCCGCTGAACTGCGCTCGGTTGCACGAGTGCATCTCGACGATCGCCCCGAACAAAGCGCGCCTTGGAAATTCAACGAATGGGAGCTGCGCGGGGTGCCGCTGCGGATTGAGATCGGTAAACGCGACATCGACGCACAGACGGTGACCGTGGCGCGTCGCGACACGCTCACGAAAGAAGCAATACCGCGCGCTGAGATTGGCAAGCGAATTCCGACGCTTCTGGCAACCATTCAGGATGCGCTCTTAGCAAAAGCTCGCGCGGACCGCGAGGCGCGAACGACCTCAGTGTCGGACAGGGCGTCGCTCGTTGCGGCGCTCAAAGCGCAAAAAGGGTTCGTGCTGGCGCCCTGGTGCGAGGACGCTGCGTGCGAGCTCGATATCAAGGCGGAAACCGGCGCAGTGACGCGCGTTATCATCCCACTGGCGACCGAAGGCACCGCGTGCGCTGCCTGTGGCAAGCCCGCACGCGCGCAAGCATATTTTGCTCGGTCGTACTAACAGTCGCACGAGCTTTCAGCCGCGCTCCTCATCGATGATGATTGCATCGGTGCTTGTACTTTTTACGGCATGGATCGTCGCATTAAGCGCCGAGAAACAGGCCGACGCCGCGCCCAGTCAGACGGCTGCGATCTTCATGTACCATCACGTGTCGCCGACCGTGCTTGCCGGTCCGTATGCTCGCGCTCTGACGGTGACGCCTGATGAATTTCGCGGCCAGCTTACGTGGCTGCGCGCGCACGCGTGCCGTGTCGTTTCGGTCGATGCATTGCGTCTCGACGCTGACCGCCACGCTCTCGCCCCGTGTGAAGCCGCGCTGACCTTCGACGACGGGTACGACGACGCCGCGAAATATGCGGTGCCGCTGCTACAGCATTTCGGTGACGTTGGTACGTTCTACATCACGACCGGATACGTTGACTCACCCGGACATGTGACAGTTGCACAGCTCCAATCGATGCGCTCCAACGGAATGGAAATCGGCGCCCACACGGTGCATCACGTCGATCTCACATCGGTTTCGCAGACCCAAGCAACGCTCGAAATCAATGATTCGGCGAAATCGCTGCAACGCTGGCTCAAAGAACCCGTCACATCGTTTGCCTACCCGGCGGGCCAGTTCAACGCAAAAGTTGTGGCAACTGTGCGACGCGCTGTATTTGACAATGCCGTCACCACACTTCCCGGCGAGGTCCAACACAGCAGCAGTCGATATGAATTGCCTCGCTACCGAATCGAACGAGACACGGGGCTGCAGCTCATGCAAGCAGTTTTCGGAAGCCGTGATGCCGCGGTGCCCGGCGCGTCCGCGACGCTTGTGAGCATTGCGCGCAAGCGCATTGCGGGGAACGCGCCCGGCATGGCAGAAGGGGTCGCCGTCGCACTTCTGGCACGCAGGTTTCCCGAGCAGATTCTGAAAGTGCATGTCCTCTCGTTGCGGCCGGCCACTGTTGCCGGTATCGTTTTATCGGGCGTCAAGTTTCATCGCACCGTGAATCGAGAACAGTTCGTGGCAGATGTGGCCGACATGCTGGGGTTGGCTTTTAGCGCGGCGGCTATCGATGAAGTGGATATTTGGGCGACCGTTCCGCTCGAGGTACGTGCAGGCGCGTCTGTATCGGGAGATTACGCGGTACCGGCAGCCAAGACAGTCTTTTCGGTAGCCGTGACGCGGGCCCAGCTTCGCGCCGGCGGTACCGTCAACTTGGGTAAGGTATATATAGATCCGGAATTCTTGCGCGAGTGAGAAAGACAGAATGAACGAAGAGCAGACATACGCAAAAACGGTCCTCGACAACGGCATCCGCGTCATTACCGAGCGCGTGCCCAACGTCCGCAGTGCGGCGATTGGACTCTGGGTTGGCGTTGGTTCATCCCATGAGGAAGCGCCCCTGCGCGGCATCAGTCATCTCATCGAGCATATGCTCTTCAAAGGCACACCCACTCGCAGCGCGCGCCAAATTGCCGAAACGATGGATTCGGTCGGCGGCAATCTCAATGCGTTCACCGACAAAGAGGTGACCTGCTATCACGGGCGGATCGTCGACGCGCACACCAACCTTGCGTTCGAGTTGCTCTCCGACATGTTCCGCCACGCCAAATTCGATCCCGGCGATTTGCGCAACGAACAGCAAGTGATCCTCGAAGAAATTCGCATGTACGACGACTCGCCGGATGAGGTGAGTCAAGACCTGTTCTTACGCACCGTGTGGGCGGGCAGCTCGCTGGGTGAACCAACGATCGGCTATGCCGATACCGTCTCAGGCATAACGCGCGACGCAATTAAAGCATATATGCGCCAGCGCTATACGCCGGATCGAGTCGTGGTGACGGCTGCCGGCAACATCGAGCATGCCGCCTTTGTAAAGCTCGTGCAAGATTTCTTGGGTTCGATGGAAGGAATATTCGACGGCACGGAGCCGCCCCCGCCGCAGTTTCGCCCTGCGATCGCCGGCAAGAACAAAGATTGCGAGCAAGTGTATCTGCTCATCGGTGCCGAGGGCACGAGCGCGAGCGACGAGCGACGGTATCCCTTGTCGGTGCTTGATGCCATATTGGGCGGCGGCATGGCGTCGCGCTTGTTCCAAGAGATCCGCGAAAAACGCGGACTCGTGTACAGCGTCTATTCGTCGCACAACGCGTATCGCAACGGTGGCATCTTCAGCATTTCCGCCTCGACAGGCCCGAAAAATTCGGAACAGGTCCTGTCGCTCATCAGAGCCGAGCTATCACGGCTCGTTGACGAGGGTGTTTCGGCGGACGAATTATACCGCGCCAAGGAGCACATCAAAGGAAGCTTACTCCTTTCGCTCGAGAGCACGAGCACTCGCATGCTTCGGCTCGGCCGTTCCGAGCTCAATATCGGGCGCTACCTTCCGACGGCAGAGGTCACCGCGCGCATCGACGCCGTCACCAAAGAAGAAGTAAACGAGCTAGCGAGGGCACTGTTCGCGCCGCAGCGTCTTGCTTTGACCGTGCTTGGACCCGTCGACCCGCAAACCGTCGCCGGCGCATTCGAACCGCTGGCAGAATCAGCATAGGCCCGTCGCAGCATGCGTCACTCAACGTGACGGCATATCTCGCCATCGCGGCGGTCCTCTACCTATTCGCACAAGCACTCCAGATGGGCACAAGCGCAGCGCGCCTCGCGGGCGTGCGAAGCAAGCGCGTCGCCACCGGTCTGACGTTATTCAATCTGTTCGCAACCAGCTCGCGCATGCTGAACCTGCTCTACGCGCCGCTCATGGGCGCGTTGATCGATATCTCCCGCCGAACCGGCGACGTCGCGGGCTTCGAACGAGACCTGCGGGTGATCATCGGCGCGGCGACAGTGGGCGCTATTCTGGGCGGAGCAATGACCCCGACGTTCGCCGTGCTCCTCGAGCGCGGCATCAAGTCGTTCGAGCGCTCCGGGTCGCTCATCGGGTCCATCTTCCGGCTTTTCCGGCCGGCGACGTTTGCGAGCGCTTTGGCGGAATTCCGCCCGCCGCGGCCAGAGATGCTGCGCTACAGCGCGGCCGGTCTGCCGAAAGCGTTTCTGTTTTGGAACGTCATTGTGATGGCATTTTGGGTCGCAGGCCCGCTCTCGGCTTTCTATGCGGGCGTCATCGACTCAAAGGTGACCGGCACGGCGCTCTTGCTCTCCGGTCTCATCACCGGTGTCGCGACGATAACGCTGACGCTTGTCGTGGATCCGACGGCCGCCGTTATCACCGATCAAGCAGCGCTCGGCATGCGGCCTGAAGGTGATATCAAAGCGATGTTGCTGTATCTCGTCCTTGGTGCGGTCGCAGGCACGCTGCTTGCGCAGCTCATTTTGTGGCCGGCCGCGCATCTCATTGTCACTGTCGCGAGGTTCTTGGTGGATCATGGATTACAACATTCGTAAATTAATGGTGCTCGCATGCGCAGTCGCAGCGCTCTT
>DASZFB010000100.1:0-2610 GCA_035940275.1 Candidatus Eremiobacteraceae bacterium
GCTCTTGAGCTCGTCTTCGGTCTCAATTTTGACGCGCTGGTTGATGAGGTCCACTTCCTTGTGCGCGTTCGCCTTGAGTTCGTCGGCGGTACGCTGCGCGAGCACGAGCGTGCTGCGCAAGCTGTCTTCCATAGCTTTGAAATGCGAAACTTTCTCTGAGAGCTCGGTGACTTGATTCTCGAGCCGCGTGCGCTCTTCGATGCCAGCTTCCAGCGTCTCAATGACCTCGTCGAGAAACTGGTCAACTTCCTCGCGAGCGTAACCCTGGATCGCTTTCTTAAATTCTCTATGCTGAATGTCGACGGGCGTAATCTTAGTGGCCACGAGCGTGTACCTCTAGTAGCCTTCGTACCCTGCAGCAGCGGCCAACTCGGTGTCGTGGGCCGTGACAGGCACGTTGGCGGGCACAAAGAGGTAGATACCCTCGCCGAGCCGCTGCATCTTGCCGTCGACCGTGTAGACGACGCCGCTGAGGAAATCCACGATGCGCTGGGAGAGGGCCCGATCGGCACCTACCAGGTTTACGACGATATGCCGCGCGGCACGCAGGTTGTCGGCGATCTCCGTGACTTCGTCAAAGCGCCGCGGATGGAAGATGGAGACGCCCCGGCACCGGCCGGTCTTGCTGTCCGGGAAAAGCACGACGTTCTTGCGAGGCTCGTCGCCGAGATCATCGTAGTCGTCGTCCGCATCATTGCCGGCCAGGAAGTCCTTCATTTTCGCCCACATGCCCATTGCGTTATGTCCTTCCCTTGCACGCGTGTAGATAACGTTGGATGACGCAGTTGGAGTTCCTGGACTTGAGTGTTCGTCCGACTACGCGCTGAAGCCTATCGACGAAGCCCCCTTCGCCTTCGGCGGACGCGCGCCAAAAAGCGCGGTACCGATGCGCACCATCGTCGATCCGGCTGCAACCGCGAGTTCGAGATCGTCGCTCATTCCCATGGATAGCGTATCAAAGTCAGGCGACGCCGCGCGCAGCTCCTCAAATAGCGATCGTGCTCGTTCAAACGCGCCCGCAGTCGCCTCCGGGTTGTGCGGTCCCACGACCATCAAGCCTCGCACGCGAATATTCGAAAACACCCGAAGAGAAACGATGAAGTCCGCAAGCTCATCCGGCGCGACTCCTTGCCGCTCGTCGCCCGCCGCGTTGACCTGCACGAGCACACTCAATGTTTTGCGTTGCCCGGCTGCGCCATCGTCGAGCGCTCGAGCTATTGCGAGATCGTCCACGGTTTGAACGACATCGAAAAGAGCCGCAATCTGGCGCGCCTTGTTGCGCTGCACCCGACCGACGAAATGACGAGCCACTCCCTTCGGCCACTCGCGTGTGGCGAATTTTTCGCGTGCTTCTTGATAGTAGTTCTCACCGATATCAGTCAGACCCGCGGCAAGTGCCGCCTCAATTGCATCGACCCCAAAACCTTTGGTCACCGCAAGGATTGATACGTCACCCGGCTGTCGCCCGCGTGAGGCGCAAGCCTGGGCTATTCTCTTCTGCACGGTTGCAAGCGCCGCTTTCACATCTGAAGGCTTTATCAGTGGCATGCGTGAGGTCCGTCGCGTAGTGTCGCCAATCGCTGTTCGCTCCAGGCTGGAAATCGACGATCGACGATGGCGCTGCGCGCAGCTTTGGCGAGCTCGCTGACAAAAAAGATATTGTGCACGCTGACGAGCCGTGGGGCGAGCATTTCTCCGGCGCGGAACAGATGTGCAAGGTAGGCGCGAGTGAACGATGCGCACACCGGACAGGCGCATTCGTTGTCGAGCGGGCGGAAATCGTGCACAAAGGAGGCATTGCGCAGATTCAGACGACCCGTGTTGGTCAGCGCCAAAGCGTGACGAGCGCTGCGCGTTGGATAGACGCAGTCGAACATGTCCACGCCCCGCGCTATCGCTGCAATGAGATCCTCAGGCGTGCCGACCCCCATGAGATAGCGCGGCTTGTGCGGCGGCAGCTCTTGCGTGGTTGCCGAAACCATCTCCAGGCCCAGCGGGCGGTCTTCTCCCACCCACAGCCCGCCGATGGCATACCCCGGGAAGTCGAGTGCGGCGAGTTCCTGCGCTTGCCTGCGCCGCAGATTCTCAAACGTCGATCCTTGCACGATGGCGAAGGTGAGTTGGTCCGAGCGCCGGATTGCGCCTCGCGCGCGCTGCGCCCAAGAAAGCGTGCGCGCAGCTGACTCCCGGGCGCGCGCTTCATCCACGCCCGCTGGAACGAGGTCATCGAGCACCATGGCGATGTCGCTGCCGAGCGCCTCCTGCAGCGCGACAACCGACTCCGGTGTGAACGTATGGCGCGAGCCGTCCAAATGCGACGCAAAATGATAACCTTCGTCATCAACGCGCGACAACTTCGCGAGCGAAAAGATTTGAAAGCCGCCGCTGTCGGTGAGTATGGCACCTGGCCATGACATAAACTCATGCAAGCCCCCGGCCCGCGTGATGAGCTCTGCGCCTGGCCGCAAATACAAATGATACGCGTTTGCGAGAATGATGCCGACGCCGCACGCAGCCAGCTCCTCGGGCGTGACGCCCTTGACCGAGGCCTGAGTACCAACCGGCATGAAAACGGGTGTCGTAATTTCGGCGTGCGCGGTGCGCAAGGTG
>DASZFB010000101.1:0-4414 GCA_035940275.1 Candidatus Eremiobacteraceae bacterium
CACCAGCCGAAGTGCGCTCGATAAATGGTGGTGATCCAAGCGCAAGGTCGATGGCATCTCCTGCACCGCTTACGGCGCATGCGACTACGCTGGCGCTCAAACCACACATTGCACCAGCAATCGATCCGCCGAGCACCGCACCAATAAGAGTATCTCCAGCCTTAGGGGAGGGCGTAACGCTCCAAATAACTGGAATCAAGACTAAGGTAAGCGCCGTGCGTGCGATTCGTGGTGTGGTGCTCCCAGGAAGCAGTGGAACGGTAGCCGCGAAGGAGGCGGCTTGAACCACAACGCATGCTAGGGCCCCTACTTGCCAGGCCACAAAATTTTAACTCGCGAGACGAGGCAACGCCGCGATCGCAGTTTCTAGGAGATGGACGAGCATGGTCAAAGCGGGCGCAGCACCCACTGCCAGCATCGCAGCGACTGCTGCTAGTTTGGGTCCGAACGATAGGTTTTGATCTTGAATACCGACCAGCGTTTGAGCAAGGGACGTCAGGACGCCGACACATCCAACTACCACCACGATTGGCATCGCTACCGCGATCGTCGCTTCTAAGGTTTGCACGTACAGCAGGTTTGTTATGTCTGTCATTTTCTTACCTATAGGCCGCGGCCAACGCGCCCACCACGAGCGTCCAGCCATCGACCATGACGAAGAGGAGCAGTTTGATCGGTAAGGAGATCGCATTGGGAGAAACCATAAACATACCGAGCGACATGAGCACGATGGCCACAACGATATCGATAGCCGCAAATGGTAACGCGAGCACAAATCCCATAGCGAACGCCGTGCGCAACTCGCTGACAAGAAACGCCGGCGCAAGAACGAAGAATGGCACCTCAGTCGCGCGAGACACATCGATCCTTGTGATCCGCACGAATGCCCGTACGTCGGTCAACCTCGTCTGACGCGCCATAAATGCGTGTAGCGGCTTCTCTGCGTTGCCCAGCGCCTGCGATGCTGAAATGCGATGCGTTTGATATGGCACAACTGCGTCCCGTTCAATTGCGGCGAGGGTTGGAGCCATAATAGCACCACTGAGCATGATTGCGAGCGCAACGATCACCGCGTTCGGTGGCATGGCCGCAGTGCCGAGTGACGCGCGCAGCAAACCAAGAACGACAACGATTCGTGTGAACGAAGTTACCGAGATCGCCAATACGGGAACTAGGGCCAATACAAAGAGCGCTACTAGGAGATCAACCGGTGAGCCGAGCGTAGGTTGGGCCAATAGGTTCGCGGCGGTCTGCGTCATGCCCGTGCTCGTGTGTTGTCGAATTGCAAAATCTCGTTGATATGGATTGCGAGGCTTCCATCCTCCAAGGCAACCAGATCGCCCGTCGCAATAGCAATACCGTTGACGAGCAGCGGCACAGGTGCTTCTGCCTTTGCGTCGAGTGGCACTATTGTACCGGGTGCGTAGTTGAGTACTTCGCCGATGCTGGCTGTTGTGCGGCCGACAAGCGCTGTGACCGCCACGCGCAAGTCGCCGAGCGCTTCCAAATCGAGGCCCGTCACCGAGGTATGCCTGTGCCAACGCCGATAAGTTTTACTACACGCTCTCCATAAACGGCACCGAGATGCGCGACCGCGACGCGGCGCCTTCCCACGTACAATCCGACAGAGATGGCACTTTTGGGGCGCTGAAAACGCAGAACAGAACCGCTGTGCCACGCTGATACCTCTGCAAGGGCGCATTCAAAGCCAGGTAGCGTTGCTCGCAAGTGCAGAACGACGTTTCGTAAGTCGGCGTGGCAAACAAAAGACGGTGATTGAGGAATTGGAGCGCACTCAGTAAAAAACTGTAGCTTAGCTCGTTGACCATCGTTGCTTAGCATCTCAATATCGCAACTCCATGCTCGGTCGGGCGGACGCATCCTCAATTCTCCGCGCGTCTCCGACAGCGCCTCATCCGGCGAAAAATCAAGCAGGCGTTTAATCGATTCGGCTACTATGCTGCGCTCAATCTCAGAGGGAGGGCAAGCTGGCAGGCCACCTACAATCCAGCCAAGCAGCGTGCGCTCCGAGTGTTCATCCAGAACGCAGAACATATCACGATGATCGTGCGTGAACCGCCAGACTCGGTCTGCAAGCTCGGGCTTCTCAGTATAGCCGCGGCATTCGATAGGGCCATGAGAAACCGTAGCACACGCATTAATGATGCGAGGTGCTCCCGTTAAGACGTTGCGCGCCAACTTTTCAAGTGAACGGCCGGCCCCGTTGATCTCGGGCTCCAGCCTCGTTGACGGTAGGGTAGGCGCTCGCCAACGACTGATACGCCCGCTGGTTACCCCAAGTTGCTTCATCTGACAAGATTGAGCGCGATCCGTGCTAGCACGTCTTTGCTTGATGCAAGTGCGGTTTCGATCTCTGCACGACCACTCAAAATCCACAGTGCACGGAGGTTTGCACGCAAAGCTTCGCGAGACGGGTGTTGCGGGTTGCGATGCAATGAGCCAACGTGAGGTGCATCGGCGGACAGATATTGCGCGTTGCCCGGCGATGCTGTCGCAAATGACGTGTCGCCGTCGTTTGGCATAAGGCCGCCGGCATTCGGAAAAACCGCGATGCAGAGCTGCCCTAATCTCACCCTCGGATTCGTGGTTTTGGCTTGTCGCTTTGCCGTCCGGAGGACACCCCAGAGATTTCCTCCGTCATCGATCTCGTAGGTCGTGCATCGGCGGGCCTCTCCAGCGGGGACTTTCAGCGGGATGGGATCGCGTGCCGTCCCAGCTGTACTTTTGAAGGTTGCTGCGAACCCGAGGGCGACCCGCCCTCGCTCGTCCACGAGTCGGCCGTCAGCCGCCACGTGAAACCTCGCCTCACGTGCAAAAACGCGAGCGCTCCTGTCTTCGAGCACAAGGTAACCGGCACCATCGATACCCATTCGAGGGAGCAACCCTTGTGAGGAGTCCGGCTGCCAGTCGTCGGCATCGCTCCGCTCGAGTTGCGCGAGCCAGCCTTGATTCTCGAGCATAGCGGCGTTGAGCTCAGTGCTCACACGCGGGGCGTCAACGTTCACGCCGAGATCCGAAGAGGACGATATCAGATCGATCACGTTGGTCTCGCATTTGAAGATATGCCCGCGGCAACAAACGCCCGACGCCCAACAACCAAGCAGGTTACCTTGTCGTCACCTACTTTGACGGATAATCGATACCAGCGCTCGAGGTTCTTCGACTGCGTCTTAACGTAAAGGGTGGCAAAGCGTTTGACAATACGCAGAATGGATGGTGACATGCATCCCGCCCGAAAGCGTGGCTTCTCGTTTCTGCCCGCGTACAAACGCGGAAGCGGTCCGCTCGTCGTCCCACCGTTGGATCTTGAGCGCGCCACAAGTAGAGGTCTAAATATTTGAGCTTGCGGCACCAACGCGGGGGCGATCGCCTTCGAAACGGGCAACCTTCGTGACGGCGCACGAAGGCCCCAAGCCGAACGCTCAGCGAACGTGAGTCCACCCCGCGGGCGGTAACATCCCTCGTACACAAACGAACTCGACATTTTCGGTGCGATCGCTTTGATTGACATGAGCACCTCGCGTAGGAAAGGCTATGGTACGGAGGCGCTGTGAGCGGGTTATGACCACACGGAGGCCGATCTGAAGAAGCCTGCTGGAATGTGGATACTCGTCGCCACGATTTTGGCGTCGAGCATGGTGTTTATCGATGGCACCGCGGTCAATGTTGCGCTGCCGCTGCTCCAACGCGATCTTCATGCGACCATCGTCGATACGCAGTGGATCGTCGAAGCATACGCTCTCTTTCTGTCAGCGCTGATGCTCGTCGGCGGATCGCTTGGCGACCTCTTCGGCCGCAAGCGCATCTTCCTCATGGGCGTCATCGGGTTTGCGCTCGCGTCCGCAGCGTGCGGTGCGGCGCAGAACTCAGGGCAGCTTATCGCGGCGCGCGCGGTGCAAGGCGTGGCAAGCGCTCTCTTAACGCCCGGGAGCCTCGCAATTATTGGGGCGGCGTTTTCCGCCGCCGAGCGGGGCAGAGCCGTTGGCATTTGGTCGAGCTTCACGGCCATTACCGCCGCCGCCGGACCAGTGCTCGGCGGCTTCATTGTCGAGCATGCGTCATGGCGCTGGATCTTCTTCATTAACATTCCGCTTGCCGTCGCAACCGTCATAATAACAACTCGCTGCGTTCCTGAGAGCCGCGAAGACGAGCAGGTACGCCGCGTCGATTGGGCCGGCGCGCTCCTCGCAACCCTCGCGCTCGGATCGATCGTCTATGCGCTCATCTCGGCAAGCGGTGGCATTAGCTGGTCAACTATTGAAGTTGTCACCTTTGTCCTGGGGCTCATCCTGCTTGTGGTGTTTGTGGTGGTCGAGAAAGATGTGCGGTCGCCAATGATGCCGTTAGAGCTCTTTGCAAATCGCAACTTCAGCGCCATCAATCTGATGACGCT
>DASZFB010000102.1:0-3188 GCA_035940275.1 Candidatus Eremiobacteraceae bacterium
TGCGCGAGGCTCACGCCGGCGAAGCTATCGAGCTTGCAATCATGGAGAACGTACAGCGCACAGATCTGAACCCGATAGAAGAAGCGGCGGGCTATCGCACGCTCATCGAGGAGTACTCGTTTACGCAGGAAGCTCTCGCGCAGCGCCTCGGCAAGAGCAGACCCACGGTTGCAAATGCTCTGCGTCTTCTGACACTGTCGGACCAGGTTCAGGCGTTCGTCCGTGATGGCAAGCTCAGTGCCGGCCACGCCCGTGCATTAGCAGCCTTACCCCACGGGCGCGCAAAGCAGCTGGCAGAAGAGGCGGTGCGCAACGGTCTGAGCGTGCGCGATCTCGAGCGCAAGAGCGCTGCGCGCGATGGAAGGAACGGCAAGAAGTCCACGCTCGTGGCGACAACTCAGGCCCATCTTTCGCCGGAGATGGCCGAAGCGGAAAATCGCCTACGGTTTGCGCTTGCAACGCGCGTCGCGCTGCATCCACGGCCCGCGGGTGGGGGCACGATCGAGGTTCACTACGCAGATGAGGGAGAGCTGACGCGGATCCTCGACCGCATTGCACCCCAAGAATACTAGAAACATCGAAAGGCAATGATGAAACATCCCGTGCTCCTCGCAGGCGCGATCGTCAATGTATTTTTGTGCGCGTTGTGCGGGGCGGCCGCTCAAAGTCGTAGCGCATCGGTGCTCACGATTTGGCGCATTCCTGCTCCCCTGTCCGCCGACCCAACCGTGCAGCCCGTGGAAGCGGGTACGGTTGCCCTGAACTTTCTCGCGCCCCAGCTGGCCGCGATCGAGCGACACCCGAGCGCGAAAATTACGCTGGCCGTTGATCCGATCTTTGTGGCTGCGCTCGAGAAGGCGGCGAGTGGAGAGTCTGCGCTGACCGGCATTGCCGCTGGCCAAATCGGCGCGGACGACCCTCGAATGACACAAATGCTTGACGTACTCTCGAGTGATATTATCGCGCCCTCTGACGTCGTCCATAGCGCCGTGGGTGCGCGCTTCATCACGGACGCCTCTGCTGCCCGCCTTTCACTTTTGGGCGATAAGGCGGCGCATTTTTCCCAGCGCGACGACGTGGATTTCGCCGCCGGAGGGATACTCGTGTCGCTTGCGGCGAGCGGTAATGCCGGCGATCACGCTGCACTCTTCAAAAAGAACGCACTTACCAATCACGATCTGCAAGTGCTTGCGAGCGCGTTTACGCGCGCGTGCCGCGATGTTCTCGAGAAGGTGAAACGAGCCGCTGCCGATGGCACAGTCGAACTCGCAGCGCTGCCGGCCTACGAACCGATCATGCCGCTTCTTATCAACGCCGGTGGTCGGTCGCGGCAGGTGCCGTACACGGTAGACCCGGGTGCCGGCGCAGATGTCGGCTACGCGGTCGAAGATGGCCTGCGCGCAGCGCGTTCGATCGCCCCGGCGCAAGGCACGTACGGGGTGCTGTCGCCGGCCGGTGCCTATGACGACGAGGTTGCCGTATTGCTTCAGGCGCACCACGCGGCATATGGGATCTTCTCGGAGCGTGTGGTAAGGGCGAACGCCGGTGCATCGGCCGAGTCGGTGTTGGATGTCCACAGCGCACCGTACCGCGCGTATCTCCTTGAAACGAGCAAGACGAGCAAGTTGCCGGTCTTTTTCTGCAGCGACGCTACGAGTAACGCACTCGACACGCAGTTGCCGGGCGCGCCGCCGAGCGCGTTTGCCGAGCGGCTCAATTCGGCGGTAAACCTCGCGCTCGCAACCTCGCCCCAAAGTGAACCGACGGTCGTCGTGGTGTGCCTCAACGGCACCGGCACCGTCATGCGCCGGCCGGATCGGCAACAGATTCTCGATGATCTCATGGCGTTGTTGGCAAGCGCTCCTGCGATTCGAGCAACGACTCCCAGGGATTATTTGCGCCAGCATCCGCCGACCGCGGAGACCTACGGCTACGCGCCGGGCAGTGATGCTGGAGGATTCGACTCGTGGATGGGGTCGGCGAATCAAATGAGCTTATGGAACGCGCTTGCTGATGCACGCAAAGCAGTTGGCGGCGATGTCGCGCTCGAGAAGCCCGACGTCCGCGATGCCCTGCTTCGCGCCGAATCTGGAATGTGGTATTTTTGGCTCGCAGCCTATCAGCCGCGCTATCTGACCGACCAATCGTTATCTCGGTTTAGAACGCTGATTGCCGAAGTTTACCGAGCCGGAGGTAAGCCTGTCCCGCCAAACATAGCTCCGGTAAAGCTTGACGCTCCAGCCCCGGTGGGCATTCCCGGCCAGTGATAGTCCGCTTAGCGAAACAAGCAAACAACTGTTCTACACATATCCACAGGGTCTGTGGAAAACGCGGATACAGGTCTTGAAGCGAGGCCGGTCACCAGTGGTTTGCAGCATCGGTAGCCTCGACCCGACCGGAGCTGCTGGGATTATGATGGACCTGCGGGTGTACGCAGATCTGGGCGCGATCGGCGTCGCCGTGGTCGCCGCGGTGACGGCCCAAAACAGCAAGCGCGTGGTTGCAGTGGGCGCCATCCCGCCAACTCTCATCACGCAGCAGCTCGAAGCTGTCTGGGAGCAAGTGAAACCAGACGCCATCTGCATCGGACTGCTGCCCGAAGCCTCGGGAATAAAAGCGGTGCGACGATTCCTACAGCGGGTTTCGCGGCGCAGGCCGATCGTGATCGATCCGGTGATGCAAGCAACCAGCGGAAAGCGATTTGTCGGACCCTCCGAGCTGCGCGAGCTTGTGCAATTGCTGCCGCTCGCGACGGTTGTGACGCCGAATCTCCGTGAAGTCAGCGAGTTTGTGAAGAAAAAAATCATGACGGCAGACCAGGCTGAGTTAGCAGCACGAAAGCTCACGCGTCACGGATGTGCGGTACTTGTCACGGGCGGTCATCTGACCGGCGACGTGTGCGTCGACGCGCTCGCGCAGCACAATCGCGTGCGGCGTTTTCGTGCGCCGCGGCTCGCGGGCTCGATGCGAGGTGCAGGTGGAATTCTGGCGGCTGCGCTCGCGGCGAATTTGGCGCGGGGCGAGTCGCTTGAGCGGGCTGTCGAGGACGCTCGAAAGTTTGTGCGGCGTGCGCTGCGAAATGCGCGCAAAGTCGGCTCGGGCACACCGCAGTACGTCACGTGACGACGCAGGATATGCGCTCAAGCGGCGTTCAAGTGAGTCTTCCTTATAAGGAGGCTCATTTGTGG
>DASZFB010000103.1:0-4726 GCA_035940275.1 Candidatus Eremiobacteraceae bacterium
CGTCATTCAGCAGATCGGCCTGTTCCCGCACATGAGGGTGGATGAAAACGTCGCGGTCGTGCCGTCGCTCATGGGTTGGCCGAAGGAGCGGATAAAGGCGCGCGTCGAGGAGATGCTTGACCTCGTGCATCTGCCTGCAGCTCAATTCGGCGAGCGTTTTCCGGCAGCGCTCTCGGGGGGACAGCAACAGCGCGTCGGCTTGGCCCGAGCACTGGCCGCAGACCCTGCGGTGCTTCTCATGGATGAACCGTTCGGAGCGCTCGATGCTATCGAACGCGCACGACTTCAGGGTGAAATGGCCGCCCTGCAACAGCATCTACGAAAAACTATTCTGTTCGTGACGCACGATGTCGATGAAGCGCTGCGCCTCGCCGACGCGATCGTCGTCATGCGCAGCGGCCGGATCGTGCAGGCGGGTCCCCCACGCGAGATCCTCGCGCGTCCAGCCGACACGTTCGTCGCGGAGCTGGTCAACGCGGGAGATCTGGTTCGAATCTTTAGCCTAATAAAAGTGCGCGAGGTGCCGCTCGTCGCAGATGTGTCCGAGGAGATTCGAGCGAGGGCTAGTGTTCCTGTCGTTGATCCGGATCGCGATCTCCGAGCTGCTCTTTCGATGATGCTTTCAGCGGGTTCATTTGAGTTGCGGGTCGTCGACGAGCCCGGCAAGCATCTGGGAACGTTGACGCTCGAAAACATGCTCACCGCCGCGCACGCAGCGGGGACGGCCGTGTCAGCGTGACATACCTGCTCCACCATCCGCAGCTCGTCGCCCGGTTGAGCCTTGAGCATCTCGCCCTCGTGAGCACGGCGCTCGGCATCGCGATGGTCATCGCAGTGCCGGCCGGCATTGCAGTCGCGCGCTATCGAGCGCTGACAACACCAGTTTACGGCGTACTTGGGATCATCTACACCATTCCCAGCCTTGCCCTCTTTGCGTTACTCATACCGCTCTTGGGTTTGGGGTTTTGGACTGCCGTTGTCGCCCTCGCCGCATATGCACAGATGATTCTTGTGCGCAATACTGCGGCCGCGCTCTCGGGCGTTGATGCCGCGACCGTCGAAGCGGCCCGCGGCATGGGAATGAGTCAAATGCAAACGTTGTGGCTCGTCGAGCGGCCACTCGCGATGCCGGTGTTCATAGCAGGCGTTCGATTAGCAACTGTGTCGCTCATCGGCATCGCCACGATTGCCGCGTGGATCAATGCGGGCGGACTAGGGACCCTCGTGCTTGACGGCATCGAACATGACTATCCGGATAAGGCGGTGGCCGGGGCGTTAGCAGCGGTTATTGTCGCGTTTGCTGCCGACTACGGTTTGCGCAGGCTCGAACGCGGTGCGCGACCACGGTCGACATAAAGTCGACCGCTACACTGCCTGCGGGCCTCTACACGCAACGCAAGAGATTGCACGCGAAGCGTTGCGCGGCATCCGTCCACACATGCTGAAGCTCGAACCCGGCGTCGTGCGCGAGCCGCTGCACGTCGTCGCTTGAGAACTTGTATGATGCCTCGGTGTAGATCGTTTCACCAGCCGTAAACGAAACGTCAAGCGACAACGTTTCAATTGATACCACCTGAGCAACGCTGCTCACGAGGTGCATCTCCACTCGTCCATGAGATTCATCGTACTGGGCGCGATGTCGAAACGCGCGCACGTTGAAGCGTCCTCCAAGCTCGCGGTTAATGCGCGCTAAAATATTGAGATTGAAAGCAGCAGTCAGTCCGATTGGGTCGTCGTAGGCCGCTTCTAACGTCGCGCGATCCTTTTTGAGATCGGTGCCGAGCAGCAAGGCGTCGTCTTCGTGGAGCACCGCTCGGATCGCGCGCATGAAGCGCAGCGCCTCCGGGGGGTCGAAGTTGCCGATGTTGGACCCCAGAAAAAGCGCAAGGGCGCGACGCCCGGGTTCATGTGGTTGCGAGTTGCCCTGCGAAAGCGCACGTAGACCCTCGTAGTACTCACCCTGATAGCTTCGCACAGTCAGGCCTTTGTACTGCGCGCGCAGCGCACTGGCAGTTGTGGCAAGCACAGCCTGCGATATGTCGATGGCGCTGTATTCGAGTTGGTGGAGCTTTCGCAAACCAGCTTCGATGAGGTAGCGTGTCTTTATCGCGCTGCCGCTGCCAAGCTCGATCAGCCGCGTAGGCTCGACTTTCGCAATGATTTCGTCCGCGCGTGTACTCAAGATTTGCGTCTCGGCACGTGTCAAATAATATTCAGGCAAGAGCGTGATCGCCTCAAAGAGCGCGGAGCCAAGCTCATCGTAGAAATACTTGGGCGGTAAGGTCTTTGGGTGTGCGGTCAGTCCGGCACGAACGTCGTCGGCGAAAGGCATCGCCGCTGATTCGCACAGGGCACGGTGCATCGCATTATTGAAACGGGACGATTCGGCCACTTTTCGGGGAATCGAGCTGTTTTCCGCCAAAGGCGAACGCGGTGGAACAAGAAGTAACCTTCGACGATGGTGCGAGCACGACGCTCGAGTCGTGGGGTCAGAGCGGACCCGCCGTCATTTGCGTTCACGGCATCACGAGCTCGCGTAAATCGTGGGAACGTACCGCGGCCGCGCTCCAAAGTTCGTTTCGTGTCTTCGCGTACGACCAACGTGGACACGGTGATTCAGCCAGCGTCCCCGGTCCTATGACGCTCCAGCGGTCGCTCGATGATTTGCGAGCGGTCGCGCGAACGATCGGCGGCCCGGCAGCACTCATTGGTCATTCGTGGGGTGGAGCCGTCGCGCTGCTCGGTGGGCGCGAACCATTCGCAACAAAAGTAGTTGCCATTGACCCGATGGTGCGTGTCGAACCCAGCTCGTGGCGACGCGAGTATCTCGACGACACAGAGCGCGACCTCGCGCTGGCCCCAAGCGAACTGGAAACCGAACTTCGCGCGCGGCTGACCGCATGGCACCCCAAGGACGTCGAAGGTAAATTGCATGCGGTTCGACACATGAAAGCTGATGCGATTGCTCACCTGGGAAGCGACAACCGCGTCGACGTTGGCGGCTGGGATCTGCGCGGCGGCGTCGCACAATATCCGAAGCCACTCCTCATCCTTATGGCGGGCCCAGACGACTCGGTGATCTCAAGCACTGACCTCGAGTTCATTCGCACGCAAGGCGGCTCGAATGTAAAGGTTGAGGCGTTCGCCGACCAAGGCCACAATTTGCATCGCACAGCATTCGAGCGCTACATCGCCGCAACGTCTGCTTTCCTGTCGAAATAGAAAAGGCGCGAGTAACCTCGCGCCCTCTCCGACCTTTAACGGACCTAAAGGTCCGTTACTGCAAAGGTCCGTTACTTCAAAGCGGATCTAAAGATCCGCTGCTGCAAAGGTCCGTTGCTTTATCTCGTAACGTTATGGTGCAGTTCGTGCAGATCCTCGAGGTTATTGAGCGTTACTGCGTCCTTGATGTGGTGGTGCTTTGAACCAAGATCTTGGTGCATGTGCGCCGCTTTGTCGTCGGCGTGCTTGTAACCCAGAACTGCAGCGTTGTGCTTTTTGATCGTTTCCGGATCCGTCTTGCCTTTTTGAACCACCCACTCTTCGAATTCGATGTAGGTGGGCTTGCGCGTGCGAATATATGTGATGACCTCATCTTTGTTCAGTCCGAGGTTGCCCAGCGTCATCGCATCGAATCCCGGGCCGCACTCGTCGTACCCTTCCGGCAAGAGGCCGGCAGCCGCGAGCGTCATCTTAGTCCACAGTCGCGGAAGATGGGTCGCGCCGAGCGGACCTACGCTCCCTGAGCTGATGAGCGGAGTAACCTTAGTTCCCGAAGCTACGGCCATGAAAAACCTCCTCTAGCGGTTAACAGCGAACGAGTGTTTGATAAATGAGCGCTTAGACACGACAGCTACGCCGGTGTCTTTTCCCGCGCGCGTCGCGACTTGAACGTAAGTTCGGCGACGCCGGATTTGTCCAGTTCGCCAAGACCTTGCGCTACCATTCTATCGAACTGTCCCTTCGAAGCCTCCGCAAGCGGCACGGACAGGCCGGCTTCCTTTGCGAGCGCAACAGCAATACCGGAATCCTTGGCCGCGTGGGCAGCGGAAAAGTAGCAATCGTGCGCCCGGTTTTGCATGTCCTCGCCGTCGGTAACGAGCACGCGCGAGCCGGCGCCCGTTTGACTGAACACCTCGCGCAACATCGTCAGGTCCAATCCGAGTGCCTCGCCGAGACCCAGCCCTTCAGCAAGACCTGCCGTGTTAATATTCATGACCATGTTGACGAGCGCTTTGACTTTCGCCGCTTCTCCGGCCTTGCCGACGTACTTGAGCGACGAGCTCATCTTGTCGAGGATGGGTTTGGCGCGGTCGAAGGCTTCCTTGCGCCCACCGACCATCAAGTAAAGCGTGCCCTCGCGCGCTTGCGGGATCGAGCTCGCCATGCAACCTTCGAGACTTTGCGCTCCGCGCTCTTCGGCAAGTTTTTCAACCTCGACGTGGACTTGAGGCGAGATCGTCGCACAATTGATGAAGAGCCGGCCCTTGGCACCGTTGAGTAAACTATCGCCCGAAGTTGCGTAAATCGATCTCATGGCTTTGTCGTCGGTGACGACCGTGATAATCACGTCGCTGAGCTCCGTGACGCGCGCCAATGTGCCGGCAGCCTCCGCTCCGAGCTCTTTTGCGACCTCGCGTGCCGTCTCGGGCCGCACGTCGTAGACCGTTGAAATATTGTAGCCGACATCTTTAAGCCGGCGCGCGATGTTGGCGCCCATTCGCCC
>DASZFB010000104.1:0-4688 GCA_035940275.1 Candidatus Eremiobacteraceae bacterium
TCTCGATGTCGCCATCGTGTTCGAAAGCATCGGATATCTCGTAGCGATGACTATCATCGCCGTCTTCATCAAGCTGTTCTTTAACGACGTGCGGTTGCGGGGCGTACCGATCGCTCGGCCAAAGCCGCCGCTCGCATTAGACCCTCAAATTTACGCCGCGCTTCGTCAGGATGAACGCAACCGCGAGTGCGATTAACGCGAGCGCAGTCACAGCCACCGCGTCGACGATCAGATTGATGTCGCCGACTCCGGTATATGAGTAGCGGAATCCGTCGATCATGTACAACATGGGATTGGCGAGCGACACATGTTGGAAGAGGGGCGGCAACAGCGAGATACTCGAGAAGACGCCACCGATGTAGGTAAGCGGCGTAATAACAAACGTTGTAAAGATGGCCAGATTATCCCACGTCTTGCCCAGCAAACCGGCAATCATACCCAACGCCGAAAAAAGTAGCGCCGTCACGCACATGAAGTAGAAGTAGACAAATGCATCGTGCGGACCGACGCGCACAAGCGCGAGCCCGATAAGCATGACGAGATTGCCGATGACCAGGCCGCGCAGCACCGAGCCCGTGAGAAAACCGACAACGATTTCGACGTAGGAAAGCGGGGCAATGAGCAGCTCCTGAATGGAGTTCATGAAGCGCTGTTGGAACAGCGACGATGAAGACTCGTCATAGCTCGATGAAATGACGTTGAGCATGACGAGACCTGGTAAGAGGAATTCCACGTATGGAACGCCGCCGAGCGTTTTGATGCGCGATCCCAGCGACAGACCAAAAATGAAGAGGAAGAGCAGCGTCATGATGACGGGCGGCCATACCACTTGGTTGATAACCATGTAGGTGCGCTTGAGTTCGCGGCGGATGAGCGCGCCGAGTCCAATATAGTTAACCACGCGTGCGCCGCCCCACGAGTTCGAGAAAGACTTCCTGCAGCGTGTCCTTCCCGTGATGGGCGATGAGCTTTGACTTTTCCTCGAGCGCGACGAGCCTGCCGTGATTAACGATGCCGACGCGGTTACACAGCATCTCAACTTCTTCGAGATAGTGCGACGTCATGAAGATTGTCATGCCCCCGGCGTTGATGATCTTCAGAAAATCCCACAGCTCAAGCCGTAGTTCGACATCCATGCCGGCTGTCGGCTCGTCCAAGATGAGGAGCTTCGGCCGGTGTGTGAGCGCCCGCGCAAGCGAGAGCCGGCGTTTCATGCCGCCCGAGAGCTCAAGATAGTTGTTGCGTCGTTTGTCCGTCAGTTCGAATTGTTCGAGGAGCTCGCGCGCCCGCTGCTTCGCCTGCGACAGAGGCACACCGTAATAACCGCCTTGATACGTGAGAATCTCTTCGACCGAGAGATAGCGGTCAAAGTTGAAATCCTGTGGCGACAATCCGACGAGCTGACGGCTACGGCGAAAGTCTGCGACAACGTCATGGCCAAAAACTGAGATCTGTCCGCCTTGGAATGTTGCCAGTCCGACGATCGCGTTGATGGTCGTCGTCTTGCCGGCGCCGTTGGGCCCCAAAAAACCAAAGAACTCTCCCGGCGCAACGTCAAACGAAAGGTCGTCGACGGCGGTGAGTGTTTTGTATCGTTTGGTAAGGTGCCGGATGGAGACGGCGCTGGACGCGCCGTCGCTAATAGTAGATCCCCATCATCATCTTTGCTTCTTCGCTCGCCATGGTCCGTGGATCCCAGGGAGGCGCGAAGGTGAGGTCTACTTTCGCATCCGTCACGCCTGGTATGGACATCAAAGCGGCGTGCACCGCGCTGATGAACATGCCGGCAACCGGACAGCCCGGTGACGTGAGGGTCATCGTGACGAACACTGTCGAGCCCTCGATGCGCACGCCGTAGATGAGGCCGAGGCTCACCATGTCGATTCCGATTTCGGGATCAACGACAGTTTTTAGTTCTTCGCGGACGCGTTCTTCGGTGAGTGCTGATGCTTCGGGAGCACCGTTCGCGGGCGTTGCTTGCGCAGCTGCCGGCTCGACGGGCTGCGTTTCGTTGGATGCATTTTCGGGATTCATACTTTTAACGGGTTAACGGCGGGGATGCCCAAGTCCTGCGCGAAGCAAGCGCGCGCCCATGACGACTGCGACACAAAAGTTATCGCTTGGCCATTCTCCGGACTCGGACGACGCATTTATGTTTTATGCGCTCGCCAACGGGCTCGTGCAAACGGATGGCTTTGAGTACGAACACATCCTCAAAGATATCCAAACGCTCAACGAATGGGCCAAAGAAGGCCGGCTCGATACGACCGCCATCTCCGTGCACGCCTACGCTTTTGTTTCAGACACATACGCGATACTCAATCATGGTGCGTCAATGGGCGGCGCAGACTATGGCCCGATGGTGGTTGCTCGGAAGTCTGTTAAGCCGCACGAGCTGCGCGGAAGCACGATAGCCGTTCCCGGACTCATGACGAGCGCTTATCTCGCTTTGCGATTGTGCGTGGGCGAATTCACGCCGGTTGTCATGCCATTCGATACAATCATGGAGGCTGTTGCTGACGGGAAAGCCGAGTATGGTTTGCTCATTCACGAGGGGCAATTGACGCACGCATCGCTCGGATTGCAATCGGTTGTCAATCTCGGAACGTGGTGGTACGAGGAAACCGGCTTACCGCTGCCGCTTGGCGTGAACGTCATTCGCCGTTCGTTGCCGGAAAATGTCAAAGCGCTCGCGTCTCGCCATCTGCAAGAAAGCATCGCGTACGGGCTTGCACACCGAGCGCCGGCTCTCGAGTGGGCATTGCGATACGCGCGCGGGATGGAAACGAAGACAGCGGATACCTTCGTCGGCATGTATGTCAACGAGCGAACCCTCGATCTTGGTCCTGATGGCCGCGAGAGCATCGAGCTGTTTTTACGTCAGGCCGAGGACTCGGGCTACATTCCGAAGATTCCCAAAATCGACTTTGTCATGTAGCTTCGGGGTGCGCCGGCATCGGGCGGTAGTACAACATCTGGGAGGCATGCGGCCGCAAGCGATTTTCGAGAGCGTGCTGCTGTTCCGGCGGCATGGGCCGAAAATTTTGAGCGGCTGCCATGTTCTCGCGTACCTGCTCGACCGTATCGCAACCAATGATCGCGACGTGGATCGGCTGACTCAATGCGTAGTCGAACAGCTCTTGTCCGCTGGGCGCGTCGGGGAGATTCGTCAGAAGGCCGCGTGAGAACACTTTCATCCCGATCACACCCATGCCCAGTTCCATAGCGCGCGTGCCGATGATCCGGCCGAACGGCTCGGCTTGTATTTCGCACGGATTCACGGGAATCAAAACGGTGTCGAAATGGTGCCGCTCGATCGCGGCCAAGAGTACATCGGTATCGTAATGTCCGGTAACGCCGATGAATCGCGTCTTGCCGGCTCGTTTTGCTTCGATAAACGCCTCGTACGCGCCGCCCGGCGCACCGATCTGTTCGAGTTCCTCCCAGGTTCGCAGGTCGTGTAACTGCCACAGATCGAGATGCGACACGCGCATATTCGACAGCGTTTGATCGAGCATAGCAAGCGCGCCACGCCTGGTGCGATCGTGAGCTTTCGACGCGAGGAAGATTTTATCGCGCGCCGGGCCGAGCGCCGCTCCATAATATTGTTCGCTGCCCGCATATGCGCGCGCGGAGTCGAAATATGTGACGCCTTCATGGAGCGCGGTATGTATCACATCGCGGGCTTGGTCGTCGTACCCGTATGTCCGAAGAATGCCCTCGCCGCCCAGACCGAAAATCGCAGCGTCGACGCCGGTGTTCCCGAGCGTCCGCGCAGGCTTACCGTCACCCCTCATGTTCGCGAGTTTCGAGAAGCGCCGAGTTCGACCTCGGCCTGGGACCTGGGGGGCTACGCTTCCGCCCCCGCCCGTACAAATGGGCGCGGCGACTTGAGTATATAACCGCGGCCTTTTATCGTGTGGATGAGCGCCACGGCACTCCGCTCGTCGATCTTTTTGCGCAGGCGATGAATGTGGACCCACAGCGTATTGAAGCGGCCGCCTTTTGCTACGCCCCGGAACACCGACCGCATGAGGACCTGCTCCGTCAAAGCGCGGTCGTGATGCAACATTAGATACTCGAGCAGCGTATACTCCATAGGTGACAGGTGGATCTGCCGGCCGTTGCGAGTCACTTCACAGCGATTGCGATCCATGAGCAGATCTCCCACGCTAAGGTGTCCTTGCGTGGGAGCCTTGCCATTCATCCGTTGTCTCGCCTCATCGACAATCGCCGCTACTGCGTTGGTACGATCGCGCTCGCCAGGCACGTCGTCGATGCAGACGACAAGAAAGAGGGAGGCTTGATCTTTTGCAGCTCGCTTCAACGCTTGAAAGATCGCTTCAGGTTCGCCGGACGTGATGTCGGAGACGTGTACGACCATGCATGTACCTTCGGCATTGCTTCACGCGTCCTGTCCGTTCGCGAGCAAGCGGCACGAAGTTGGCATTTGACGCGCACATTGAACCGCTGCGAAGTGAGTGCCATTTCTGTGCCAGACGGGCTTACGAAGACCATAACGTGGGGTTTCCAAACAGCCGGAGAGAAACGAGGCGAACCATGCGCTGGACGAACCGAGAAGTACGTAATATCCTTCGGTTGCTGCGCCGGCCGCATAACTTAGATCGCGAGCGCCTCATCATCATGCTGCGCGAATGCACGCATGCGAAAGATGGACGCGAGGCGCT
>DASZFB010000105.1:0-2886 GCA_035940275.1 Candidatus Eremiobacteraceae bacterium
AATCGCACATTGAGCAGGCCCGCGCTGAATCCTACAAGTGTCGTCGCAAGCACGTTTGCACCACCGCCCCCAAGCGCATCTTCAACGAGGCCCACGATGAGTCCAAGGACACCGGCCGTACTAATTCCGCAGCGCAGCCCGGTCCACACGAGCAGCACGGTCACAAGGCTGATATGCGCACCACGAAGCGAGAGCGGACGCAGCAGGGTCGACTGAACGATGACCGCCGCGATCGCCAGCACCACGAGAAGCCAGAAGCGCGGTGGAACAAAAACCTCGGCTTCTTCGGGCCGCACACGCGGATGGCGCTGCTCGCCCTCAGGACGAAAACGATCGAGCGCGGCGCCCGCTGAAAGCCCGCTCATTTCTTGAGCACCAGAACCTGGGTGAGGCCAAAAAAGTCTACCGCCGGAACAATGACCGCACTCTGATAGAGTGCGTTGTCCCTGCGATCGACCTCCCGCACGATGCCGATGATGATACCCTCAGGATAGATTTGACCTTTTCCGGTAATGACCGTGTCGCCGGGGCGCACTTTGACGTCTTGTCCGATGTACTTCATGCGCACGTGCTGCCCCGTTCCAGTGACGATGCCCCAGGTGCGCGTATCGCGCAAGTAGGCAGGAACGTTGCTCGAGGGGTCGATCGCGAGTAGCACGTGGGCGTCGTGTGCGCCGGCGCTGATCACATGCCCGACAAGCCCATCCCCGCTTATCACAACGGCATCGCGGCTTACACCGTCGCGCCAGCCGCGATCGATCAAGATCACATGAGGTGTACCCTCAGGGACGTATCCGACGACCGAAGCAGCGATCGTTGGCCCGGGCATTGATTGGCCCAGCGCAAGCATGCGGCGCAGCTGGACGTTTTCGGCGGCATGTTCTTTGAGTCGTTCATTGGTTGCAGCAAGCTCGCGCACTTTGCGCTCGAGTGCGGCATTCTCCGCCGCCATGGAACCCGAGTGCGCGATTGTGTGGAACTCAACGGCTATCGCGCTGGCAGTTTGCGTCACCGCGCTTTCGAGCGGCACGACAACTGTGTTGACGATTTGATCGCTCAGGCTGCGCTCGTTGTGACGAGCGGCGTCGAGCTCGACCAGCATGACGATCGACGCCAGGATGATCAGCGTGACGAAGACGAGGAGCTTTCTCTCATCCCAAAACGAAGTGATCGCCACCACCTACCGATCAGTGACTGCGGGGTTGGGAACAGCGCGCCGAAGAGCTTCGTGTCGTGCAGTATCTCCGCTGCCCCAAGCGCGACGCAGAGCATCGGTTTATCGGCGATACGAACTGGAATGCCTGTGATGAGCGCAAGCGTTTCCGCGAGACCTGCTATCCCTGCGCCGCCACCGGCCAGCACGATGCCGTTCTCCGAGAGGTCGCGGACCAATTCGGGCGGTGTCTGCTCCAAGATGGAGCGGACGACGTCCACGATCTGGCCGAGCGGCTCCGCCATCGCGGCGCCAACGTCTTCCTCGCGCACCTCAAGCGTTCCCGGCCGCAATGCTCGTGCATCTTGCCCCATGACTTTCACGGCTGCTCGTCCACGTGGACGACCGTAGTAGCCGAGAGCGATCTTGAGCGACTCCGCAGAGCGTTCACCGATGTGAAAGCCGCGCGTCGCACGAATATACGCGATGATTGCGTCGTCGAGGTGATCACCGCCTAGCTTGAGGGAGCGCGCAGCCACCATACCGCCGAGACAAATCACTGCGAGTTCGGTTGTGCCGCCTCCGATGTCGATGATCATGCTGCCGCGCGGCTCTAACACCGGCAAGCCAGCGCCGACTGCCGCCGCGTACGCCTGCGGCACGAAGTAAACGCGTCCAGCGCCGGCGCCGCGGGCAGCCTCTTTCACGGCTTTCTTTTCGACCTCGGTCGCCGAACCGGGCACGCCGACAATCACGCGAGGTGGCACGAGCGAACGGCCGCGAGTAGCGCGGCCGAGAAACTGACTGACGAGTGCTTCGGTGTAGCGGTAATTGGATACCACGCCGTTGCGCAGCGGCCGGATGACGGTGATCGCGCGCGGCGTGCGGCCTATCATCTGTTTCGCGCCTTCACCGACGGTCACAATCTCGCCCGTGTCCGTGTCCACCGCCACGATGGTCGGCTCGATGAAGCGTACGCCTTGACCCCGCACGTGCACGGGGGTGTTCGCGGTCCCGAGATCGATGCTGATCTCCGGCGCGATGCCTGCGTAGAGACGCTCAAATAACATCATGGCGCCCACACATCATAACCGAGTTCGCGCAACACGACACCTATGCGAGCCAGCGGCAAACCCATCACCGTGTAAAAATCGCCGTCGATTGATGAAACGAGCATCCCGGCGCGACCTTGGATGCCATAGGCACCGGCTTTATCAAGAGGGTCGCCCGTCGCGATATAGGAGGCGATGTCCGCGTCGCTTAGCGTGCTAAAACGTACCACAGTCGACTCGACACCACTTTCCTTTTCCCCACTCGAACGGTCAACAACAGTGAATCCCGTGTAGACTCGGTGCTCGCGCCCAGACAGCTTCCGCAACATGACGGCTGCCTCTTCGGCACTACGTGGTTTGCCCAGCATCTCGCCGTCAATCTCCACGATCGTGTCTGCTGCGATGAGCACGGGCGGCCCACTCTTTGACGCTTGCTGCGCTTTACCAAGTGCATGCCGCAGAGCGACTTCGCTCGGTTCGTGCGCATCGTTGTTGCTCGACTCCTCAACATAAGTGCTTTGGACGACAACCACTTGCAAGCCTAGACCTTCGAGCAGCTGCTTGCGGCGCGGCGACTGCGACGCGAGGCTAACCTCTCGCAATGCCCGCGCCTGGGTTGACTCACTCATAAATGTGGCCAGCGACTTCCACGAAACCAGGTGGGTGGCGCATGCGTGGATC
>DASZFB010000106.1:0-3168 GCA_035940275.1 Candidatus Eremiobacteraceae bacterium
AGTCTGCCGCCTGGTTATGTCGTCGTTTCAGAAGAGATTCTTGCTGACGACCGCCGAGAGCTCGAGTCGCTCTTGAAGTTGATCTGCGATCGGGGCACAGCGGATGTGCTAATTACCTCCGGCGGCACAGGTCTTGGCCCGCGCGATGTCACGCCACAGGCGACGCTGGCAATCGCAGACTACGAGGTTCCCGGCATCGCAGATGCGATGCGACAACACAGCGCCAGAAAGGTTCCCACCGCAATTCTCTCGCGCGCGGTTGCCGTAGTGCGCAAACGCACGCTCATCATCAACCTGCCCGGGAGCCCCACGGCAGTTCGTGAGACGATGGGTATTATTGGCCCGGTCTTGACCCACGCGCTCGAACTGTTGCGCGGCACCGCCGGCGAGCACGCGAGCACCTAAGGGTTATGGACTTTCAAAGCGCTGTTCGTATCCTCGAGCGGTCGACCGGAGAGTCGATCTCAGCACGATTCCCCGGCCGGCTCGATCGCATGCGCATGTTGTTGCGCCTCCTCGGGAATCCCGAGCGTTCCTTCGCGTCCATTCACGTCGGCGGCACGGCGGGCAAAGGCTCGACCGCTACCATGTGCGCGGCCATTCTTACGGCTGCCGGATACAAGGTCGGGTTGCACACCAAACCACATCTTCATTCCGTGACCGAGCGCGCGCGTATCGGTTACACCCCAATTAGCGAGCAACAATTTGGCGACGTCTTCGATCAATTTGTAACGGTCATCGGCGAGATGCGCGATTCGGAGTGGGGACCACCGTCTTACTTTGAGCTGCTGGTTGCGCTTTCGTTTGCGTATTTCGCACAAGAAGCGGTCGATGTTGCGGTTATCGAGGTCGGCGTTGGTGGATCGCTCGATGGCACGAACGTCATTACACCGAAAGTCAGCGTGCTCACCAACGTCGGCACCGACCACAAGGACGTGCTCGGCGACACGGTTGCACAAATAGCGCGCGACAAGGCCGGTATCATTAAGGACGGTGTCCCCGTGGTGACAGCGGCGGAGCAACCCGAAGTTTTACGTATTATCGAAGATGCGGCCCGCAGCCACGCGGCGCCGCTGACCATCGTGCAACAAGCAGCGCAGATCAGTTCATCAGTAAATGAGGTGTCGTATGCGCAGTCGGTGCGCGTGCAGACAGCACTGCAAACCTACGAATTCACGCTGCCGCTCATCGGTGAGTTCCAGGCAACCAATGCTGCGACGGCGATTCTCGCGTGCGAACAGATCCGCGAAGACTTCCCCTCGTCTGCAATTAATGTGACGCGAGCCTTAAGCGAGCTGTCGCTGCCTGGGAGGACAGAATACTATCCCTCGCGTCCCGGGTTGCTCTTTGACGTGGCGCATAACGTCGAGAAGGCCGCCGCACTGCGCGGAGCGATCGAGCGGCATTTCCCGCAGCGGCGTCTCGTTTTCGTTGTTGCGATTGCGGAAGAGAAAGACATCGCAGGGGTCATCGGCGCATGGCGCGGCTTGCCCGCACAGTTTGTTTTTACCACCTTTGAGGTGTCGCACCGCAAGTCGCGCCACTCACGCAGTCTCGTCAACGTCGCAGAAGGTGAAGGCATGGTGGCGCGCGCGGTTGACGATCCAATCGAGGCTCTCAACCTTGCTCGCCGCATCGCGAACGGATCGGACCTGGTCGTGGTTACCGGATCGACTTTCCTCGTCGGAACGCTGCGCAGCTGGTTCCTGAAAAATGCGGTGGTAGCGGATCGCGCAAGTGTTTGAACGCCGAGCGCAACTGGAACCGCTGACACTGCGAGGTCACATCTTTGAGTGGGGTTCGCGCACCTTTGTCATGGGCATCATCAACGCGACACCGGACTCGTTTTCCGGCGACGGCATCGGCGCAGACGCCGGTGCCGCCGTGCGCAAGGCAATCGAATTCACTGCAGCCGGTGTCGACGTCATTGATATTGGCGGCGAATCGACGCGCCCCGGGCATCGCCCGGTCAATGAAGAAGAAGAGCTGCGGCGGGTTATCCCTGCGATTGCTGCGGTGCGCGCGGCCGTAGACACGCCTATCTCGGTCGACACGTTCAAGCCGTCCGTCGCGGTAGAAGCGATTGCCGCTGGCGCAGACATGATCAACTGCGTTTGGGGAGCGATTCCGGGCATCGTTGAGCTTGCGACACGCGCGAGCGTTCCCCTCGTCGTCATGCACAATCGCGTCAATTCCGACTACGACGGCGACTGCGTGACTGAAGTCATCTCATCGCTCGAGCTTGCCGCCCGATATGCACGCGGCGTCGGTCTGGCGGCCGAGCACATTATCGTCGATCCGGGAATCGGTTTTGGTAAGACTCCGGATCAGAACGTCCAGATCATCGCGCGGCTCCACGAGTTTGCCCGGCGGCTTCCCTACCCGTTGCTCGTTGGGCTGTCTCGTAAGTCATTTATCGGCAAGATTACAGGCGAAGAAGTTGGAGAACGTGCCTTTGGCACGGCAGCAGCCGTGACGCTGTCCATTGCGGCCGGTGCTGACATCGTGCGCGTGCACGACGTTGCGCAGATGCGCGGAGTGATCGACGTTGCCGATGCTATTGTGCGCGTTGGCGCGGCGCACGCGCCGCCCCGGTCACCCATGCCGCGACTGCTGTGAGCAACGAAGCAAGTCAAAACAGCGTCATCCGAATCAACGGCATGCGCTTTTTTGGCAAGCATGGAGCGAATGCCGGCGAGCGCGATCGTGACCAGCCGATAGATGTCGACCTCGAGATCTCGGTCAACCTCGAGCGCGCTGCCATCTCTGATGCGCTCAAGGATACCGTTGACTACGGCGCGCTGTATCGGACGTGCGAGCAGATCGTCACCCAGCAGTCGTTTGCCTTGCTCGAGGCTCTTGCCGATCGCATCGTCCAAGCAGTGTGCCAAGATTCACGGGTCATTGACGTCATCGTCCGGGTCCGCAAACCTCGTCTGCTCGAAGGCGCGACACCGGAAGTAGAGCTGCGCCGGAAGAATAAAAAGCGGATCTAAAGATCCACGGTCGAGTCAAGCTCGACCGCTACAAAGGATAGAGGTAAGTGTATTTCATTTGGCTCCGATCAGACTTCGGAGATTCGCCCGGCTACATTCGAGAAGGACTCGAATCGCTTGCCCAGCTGGGCAAGCTCGTCGAAAATTCAGATCTCTATCGCACGTCAGCGCA
>DASZFB010000107.1:0-4418 GCA_035940275.1 Candidatus Eremiobacteraceae bacterium
CCGCGGCGATGTCCATTGTGCTGGCCCCAGGGTTATTACCGTATGGAAAAACTCTCGCTTCTAACAGGTGCACGTTAAAACCAACGCCTGCAACGTCGGTCATATTGTTTGTGTCCGCGGCGGCAATTCCGCTGACATCAGTGCCGTGCCCGTCTTTGTCTTCAATTGAAGCGGTTCCGTCTCGCTGCCCGTTGCAAAGATCGAATACGATCGAATTGTCAACCTTGCCCATGAGGTCCGGATTGGTGGTGTCGTAACCTGTATCGATGACCGCGATCCGCACCGAAGTCAACCCTGTGGTGACGCTCCATGCATTCGGCATCTGGGTCATGTACAAATCCCACTGATGGATGTTGTCCGTCATGAAGATTGGATCGTTGGGGATTATGCCAAGAGGGTATCGATACACCACCGGTCCCGAAGCAATAATGCCGTGCACTCCGTGCAAAATCTGCGCCGTCACTCGAGGATCGGAAGACTGGGGAATCGAGAAAGTTGCTGCGCCTTGAGGGTTGATGTCGGTCAGCTGATGTGCCCCGAGCTTCTCAAGTGCAGAACTGGCTTCTTGCGAGATCGCGTTTCCAACGAAGCGCACGGCGACTCTGCCGGTATCGAAAGACTCGGCTTCACTGGCAGGCATGCGCTGGCCAATCGCTCCCGCTCGTATTCCCGCGGGGAGCGGTATGTGCCCAACGGACGCGTGGCATGCCGAAGTCGGAGTAGGTGTCGGTGTTGGAGGTGGTGGAGTCGAACTTCCCCCGCCGCATGCACCAAGAAAGAGAGCCACGGTAATCGTGAGCGCCGCTGCGGCGTGGTGTAGTTTCACAGGTTGTGAACCGTCGCTGAACCGCGTCTGCGTCAGCGCCTTTCTGTCTGGCGAATGCCCTATACGAAGTTCCGGCTTGGGGGTTATGCTTCTTCCTCTTTTGACAACGTCATCGATTGATATGACGTTGCCCATCGGCCTGCCGTTACGGCGAAAATGAAAGCTATGACGATACCAGCCAGTGCGAGCCCTTGAATAAAGCTTGTTTGTTGGGTCCAGACGTCATATATGAGAAAACCGAGAGTCCATAGTGCGCCAATCGCCGGAAGCACTACCCCAGTAAATGCGTGCCGCTGTTCGGCCTGCTGCCGAGTATGCAAGTAAGCGCACGCGAGTCCGGTGATGATGAACGTCGAGCCGACGAAGATAGATGAGCCGGTCACCACGGTGTTGAGTGTCTCTTGCGCGCTGCTGACGAAGCCTGAATAGAGCAGCAGCAGTGCTACCGGAATGCTGACGACCAGTATTGCGACCCACGGCGAGCCGTACCTTGGATGAACGTTGGCCAGCGCACGCGGGAGCAGACCGTCACGGCCCATCGCGAAGACGGCGCGCGAGAGCACTTGCATGGTCGTCCATAATGCAGCTGCACTTGATACGAGCACGTTTGCAACCATGAGCGCGGCGATCCACCCGCCTCCGAGGCGTTGCGCGACGTATGCGAGTGCGTCGTCCTTGTGATTCGAAAATCCATCGACCGTGCCGACGTGCATGAACGCGACCATGCAGAACCATACGAGCGCCATCGTGGTGAGTAACCCGATCAGCGCGCCGGCGCCAGGCGTCGTAGACTTTCCCGTCGATTCTTCCGAGCTGTACGTCGCGATTTCCCAACCTGCAGAAAGCCAGATGGATAATACTGCGCCGACGATGAGACCAGCGATGCCTGTCGCTCCAATGGTAAGGCCAATGGGAATGTGGCCGGGTGGAGGTGTTCCTGCGAATGGGTGGACCAAAGCGATGACAGCGATAACGAGGAGCGCGGCAACCTCGACCGCGAGGAACACTGCCGAGATGAGCGCCGTGGGCCGAGCGCCGATGATGAGGAAGTACGTCGAGAATATAGTCCAAAGTACGCCCGCAATTGCTATTGAAAGCGGCGAGGCCGCAACGTGCAGCTGAAGCAAGCTCAGCGCATTGATCGTATAGACGCCGGCGGGAACGGCACACGCGAGCGTGCCGAAGTAATAGGCAATGATGACGAGCACCGCTGTGAACCAACCGACACGATTGCCGAACGCAAGACGCGACCAGGTATACGCGCCGCCGGCTGCCGGCTTGGCCATCGAGAGACGCATGAAGCCGATTGCGACGAAAGTGATCGGAATTGTGGAGACGATGACTGCGAGTGGTGCGCCGACGCCTGCCGCCGCAACGACGAGCCCCATCACGGCTGCTATGCTGTAAGCAGGCGCCATGCTTGAGGACGCCAGCACCGAGAGGTCGACGAGTGAAAGCGAGCGGAGCAAGCGCTTTACACCTGTCGGCTGAGCTCCAACAACGGCTTGTGCCATCCCCCGCGCTTTCTCTAAACTTGAAGCAACGGACCTTTAGGTCCGTTTATTTCACCGCTCGCCACGCAAGCATGAGCGCGTTGACCGTGGCACGCAGACGTATTGCCTCTCGATCGCCCGGTATGTGTAGTCGCTTTACCTCACCACCACCGTCGCCATCGGCGAGGGCAATATAAATGAGGCCCACAGGCTTGTCCTTCGTACCGCCGCCGGGCCCGGCAATGCCCGTGATCGCAATCGCGATTGTGGAATGAAACACAGCTTTGGCCCCGACCGCCATAGCAGCGGCGACTTCTTCGCTCACTGCGCCATGCCGCTCGATGAGGTCGGGCGCTACGTCGAGCATTCTCGTCTTTGCTTCATTAGAGTACGGGATGACGCCGCCGCGGAAATAGTCCGAAGAACCGGGGACCGACGTGATCATCTCTCCGAGAAGCCCGCCGGTAGATGACTCGGCTGTGGCGATTGTCCACCCGCGCTCGCGCAGCCGAGTTCCGAGCGTTTCGGGCAGTGACGCGCCATTCGATGAGAAGATGTAATCACCAAGACGCTGGCGGATCTCGGGTTCGAGCTGGTCGATGAGCGCGTGCGCGGCTTCGCGAGTCTTTGCTTTGGCGGTGAGCTTGACGTCGACTTGACCGAGATGCGCGAGCACTGCAATGCTCGGATTGACGCCGGCGCGAAAGAGCTCGGCGATTCGCGCGTCGACTTCTGATTCTGAAATACCGACCGTGCGCAGGACACGAGTCGCGATGACTGATTGAAGTCCAAACTTATTGGTCAGGAGTGGGATGACGTGATCGTGAAGCATGGGCTCCATTTCGCGTGGGGGCCCCGGCATGACGACGATGATCTTATCGCCGAGTTCAAGAGCGAAGCCCGGCGCAGTTCCCTTAGGGTTGTGCAAAACCGTTGCGCCTCGCGGGAACATCCCTTGACGCGCGTTGTTGGGCGACATTCTTCTGCCGATCGCTGCAAACCACGCGCGTAGATCTTCGACGACTCCTTCGTCGAGTTCGAGAGCGCGGCCGGTGGCAGCAGCGACTGCTTCGCGTGTAAGATCGTCGACTGTCGGGCCAAGGCCGCCCGCGCACACCACCGCATCCGCGCGCTCGAGCGCCTCGCACACAGCCTGCGCGATTCGTGCTTCATTATCTCCTACAGAAGTTTCGCGATAGACGTCGATGCCCGCATCCGCTAGTGCTGACGCGATGGCGGCCGTGTTCGTATCGACGAGCTGCCCAAGAAGCAGCTCTGTTCCAATGGTGATGATTTCAGCGGTCGCCATCCTCGTTGTATGAAGCGGCCGACGCTAGGTCTTTGCCAGTTTTGGCTCGAGAAGCTCTACGGGGATGCCATTTGGATCCTCGACGAACGCGATCGAACGCGTGCCGCCGGGAGATTTCTTCGGGCCTTTGATGACCTTGACACCTTGTGACTTGAGCTTCTCACACAATGAGTCGAGATCGCCGTCAACTTCAAGCGCCAAGTGTTCGTAGCGGTTCCCGATCTGATACGGAGGGTGATCTTCGAGATCGTAGACGAGCTCGATGTACGCATCCCAATTGGAACCCACGAATGCCATGTCGGCGTTGCCCGGATAGTGATGTGGTCCGTCCAGCAGCTTCAAGCCGAGCTTCTTCGTGTAGAAATCGATCGATTCGTCCATGTTGTTGACGAAAATCGAGGTGTGCAAGTATCTCGGAATGGCGTTACCCTCCCTTTGTTTGGCGCTTCTTACGCAAGGTCTTGGCGAGCACAGAAAGTTCCCACCGGTAACCATCGGGATCGTGAAACCATAACCCCATGTTCTTCGAACGGCCGCCCTCGGAACCGATCTCGTGACCTGGGTCCTCGATCTCGACCTTCTTGCGCTTCAGTTCCACGAGTGCAGCGCGCAGTTCGCGCATGCTCTTCACTTGAAACGAGACGTGATCCAAGACCTCGGGCCGCGGCGTGCCTTTGTGCAAGGCGATATTCACATTAGCGTTGCCGACGATGACGCCGCCGGGATACGAAAAGTACCTGCTGACGTTTAGGGTTTTGATCCACCAGCGTGCGCTCTTGTTCGGGTCTCG
>DASZFB010000108.1:0-7742 GCA_035940275.1 Candidatus Eremiobacteraceae bacterium
AAGCCAGATACCCAAGGAACAACTTCTGGCCGGCCGCGGCTGGTAAACTATCGTGCCCGCAAGCAAGAGCACCAAGGCAGCGGATTCCGCCGCTAAGGCGCACCTGCGCATCGGCGTCCTTGCGCTACAAGGTGACATCGAAGAACATCTCGCTGCGCTGCGCGCGTGCAAAGTCGAAGCAGTGCGCGTCAAAACGCCGGAAGAGCTCAAGTCTGTTGACGGTCTGATCATCCCCGGCGGCGAGTCCACCACGGTTGCCAATCTGCTCGAAAAATTTAAGCTCGCAAAACCGCTTACGGAACGGGCGAAATACGGTATGCCGATTTGGGGAACATGCATGGGCATGATCGTCATGGCCGAGAAGGTGACCGGTTCCAAGCAGCCGACGCTGGGATTGCTCCACATCGAAGTGAAGCGCAATGCATTCGGGCGCCAAATCGAAAGTGGCGAAGAGCAGCTCGAGATCGAAGGATTCGACGGCAAACCGTTTCCCGGCGTATTCATTCGCGCGCCGTGGATCGAATCGGCATGGGGCGGAGCGCACATTCTCTCGTTCGTGGATGGCAAAGGCGTCATGGTCTGGCAGAAAAATCTGCTCGGCACTTCATTTCATCCTGAGTTGACCGACGATCCGCGCATCCACAAATACTTTGTGGACATGGTCGCCGCCGCCAAGGGCTGACAAGCTGCCCGTGAATCTCACGCCAGAAGCGCTGGATCGGCATCACTATGCTGAAATGCTGCGAAGTCTGCGCAAGTTCCAAGAGGGCAGCGAGACGCTCCACGGTCTCATCGAGAATCTCGAGACACACGTTGGGCAATTGCGAGCCGTCGATGAGTCATGGAAGAACGAGTTTGATGGACTCGTATCGGACCTTGAGTACACATTCGATCACGGCGTCGAACGGCAATCCGGTCTCACAAATACAGAATATCGTCGCGTCATTTCTGTCGTGGAAGATTTGGATTCCATGGTTCTGGGTGCGCGGGAGTGGACGGATCTCGAAAAGCAAGCGCTGCAAAAGATTATTGAGACGCAACGTCCTGAGCTGCACGGCGACGTGGAGTTGGGACTCGAATCTGGTTTCACGCCAAAGCAAGTCCGAGAGATTCGCGACGCAATAGCTGACGAGCGCTCTGAAAACGGCATGACGAACGGCGAGATCAATGAGTGGGGCAAGATGTGTGACGATTTCATCGAGAGAATCGGACCGCCCATAAGATAGGCTAGGGCGCGGTCGTGCAGGGGACACCACCCCCGCTTGCTTAATTTGAAGCTTGGGGGTTTAAATATAGCGCCATGAGTGGCGAGCACAAGACGAGTCACAGAGCAGACGTAGCAATGCATGACGTCCCGCCCATGCGGGACCTCGCTTTCAGTATGCTCTCGCTTTTGATCGAAGCTGCTGCCACCCACATGCGCATCGACATCCCGATTGCCGCGGAGTCGAAGGCCGCCGATATAAGCGCGGCCCCCAACATGAGCGAGGCGCGGGCGGCCATCGATGCCGCGAACGCGCTCCTCGATGCCGTTCGGACCGTCATGGAAAACGACGCCCTCTTGGCGATCGAAGGCATGCTGACGCAACTCCAGTTCGAGTATGTGCGCATCCTGAGTCGCAGCTCATGACTGACGTTCTCGTTCTCAACGCTACGTATGAGGCGCTCAACGTCACGTCGCTTCAGCGCGCGGTTAAACTCGTATTCTCGGGCAAGGCCGAGATTCTTCATCATCACGAACGGTTGCTGC
This sequence comes from Candidatus Eremiobacteraceae bacterium, assembly GCA_035940275.1. GTDB lineage: Bacteria > Vulcanimicrobiota > Vulcanimicrobiia > Eremiobacterales > Eremiobacteraceae > JAFANK01. The sequence continues at coordinate 1,751 of DASZFB010000108.1, forward strand.
GCTCGGCAAGCATCGAGATGCGCATGCCCTCAATCATTCGCATGCTCTACTACATTCGCCGTCCGCGCCAGAAGGTGGCGCTGACCAAGAAGAATGTGCTGTTGCGTGACGATTACACGTGTCAATATTGCGGCCGCAAGGGCGAAGGCCAAATGACAGTCGATCACGTCGTGCCTAGGTGCACCGGCGGGCCGTCGACGTGGGAAAACCTGGTCTGCGCTTGTCTGATTTGCAACAACCGCAAAAATAACCGTTCACCGCATGACGCAAACATGTCGCTGAAGCGTAAGCCGCGCACGCCCAAGTACATCCCATGGATCCAGATCAAGCGGCACACCGTGCCCGGCGAATGGTACAAGTTCCTCTTCTTATACGACGTTTCGATCGAGGAACGCATCGAAGCCTAAGTGACCCGTCCCTCCGGCACCGCCCGCGGTTCTCACTTCATCAGCGAGCGCATCACGCCTGAAGCTGGCACGTTCGATATTGCGACCATGGCACGCGGCGAACCAAGTCTGCCATCAGCGTTCACCTGGCGCCAACAGCGTTATCGTGTCGCTCGCACGCTCGAGTCCCGCCGCCACATGGGAGAGGATCGCGGCGATACGTACGTGCGGCGCCATTACTACGACATTGAGACCAGCGACGCGCTGCGCATGACGCTCTACTTTGAACGCAATCCGAGCAGTCGCAGCAAACGAAAAGAGTGGTGGCTGTACAAGCTGACGTTCCCAGACCCGGTCATCGAAACGGAGCGACTCCTTCTGCGCCGCTGGACGTTCGCGGATCGCGACGCCTTTCGTCTTATGGTTGCAGATCCTGAAGTTATGCGCCACTTGCACGCCCTCGAACCAATGTCGAGCGCGCAGGCCGACGAGTCGCTTGCCACGACGATCAAGCGTTATGACGTCGGCTACGGCGACTGGGCCATCGAAGTTCGCGCAGGCGGAGAGATCATCGGTGAAAGTGGGCTGACGCCCGTTGACACAGGCGGCGACGAGCGCATCGATGGAAACGGTGAGGTCGAAATTGGGTGGATGCTGCGTTTGCCATTTTGGGGCCAAGGCTATGCTTTCGAAGCTGCCTCCGCAGTGAAAAAGTTCGCCTTCGAGACGCTCGACATGCCGAGCCTAGCTGCGTTCGTGCGACCAGACAACCAGCGGTCGAGTCACCTCGCTGAGAAGTTGGGCATGCGTCCGACTGGACGGATCACGAATAAACGCGGCTTCGAACTGCTCAAGTACGAGCTTGAACGCGCGACGGTCTAGTGGCGTGGCGCATCAAACACCGTAAGCACGATCTTGCCAAAGTTCTCGTTCGCCTGCATATAGGAATACGCGTCCATCGCCTGAGCGAGCGGAAAACAACGATCGACGACGGCTGTGAGTTCTGCCGACGCGAATTTTGGCAACACATCGCGTTGAAACGCACGAGTGGCTGCGGATTTTTCTTCCAGCGATCGGTTGCGTAACATCGTACCAACAAGCCGCAATCGCTTCCGCATAAGCGTCGAGAGCGGTAAGTCCACGGTCGTACCGCCCAACGTGGCGATGATGACAAGCCGTCCGCGTTCCTCGAGGAGCTTGAGGTTGCGATCGAAGTACGCAGCGCCGATTGGATCGAGAATAATGTCGACACCCTTACCATCGGTACGCTTGAGAATAGCCTCGTCGAATACGGCCGGGAGGACGAAATTGAGGCCGGCGTCCCGATCGGGTGCCCGTGCTGAGCCGAGCTTCAAATTGCGTACGGCTTCGAGTTTTCGTTTGCTGCGCGAAGTGCCAAAAGCAACGCAATTCCAGGCTCGCACGGTTTGCAATGCGGCAAGACCGACTCCCGATCCAATTGCGTGGATAAGCACTCGCTCTCCGGCGCGCATCGATGCCTGTGTGACAAGCGCATCGTGCACCGTGATAAATGCTTCGGGAACCGCCGCTGCTTCTGTGTCGCTCAGATTATCTGGTGTCGGCATAAGCAGTTCTTCCGGACTCACGATATATTGAGCATGCGCACCGCCGCCGCACAGACCGAAGACGCGCTGTCCCTCGACGAAGGCCGAAACGCCGGCTCCCCGCGATTCCACGACGCCGGCGAACTCCAACCCAGGGATGTCGGCCGGCGCATCTTTGGGTACCTCGTAGTGACCGTGGAGCTGGAAGATATCGGCCCGGTTTAAGCCGGCGGCAGACACGCGAACGAGGACCTGTTTAGAACCGGGCGCAGGCGTGGGAACTTCGACGACGTTGAGCAACGGCGGATTGTTGCTGACGATGCGAAGCGCTTTCATCGGCGCTTCCCCGAGCGAAGGGAACACTTCGCGGTTGCAAAACTAGCACACAGTGTCAAGTCTGCCTCACGTTCCGAAACATTTGCTACTCGCGCCATGCCGGCGCTTTTGGGAATTTCCATAAAGCTGCCTTCCTCGCCCACCCCACTTGTATCGCTCCGCACTCGCAGCGAGGAAGCAATGCCTATTTTAGATCAAAGCAAAACGCCCTATCTCGACGCCCTCATGGAATACGTCCACGCGGGCACGACGTCGTTCCACACCCCTGGTCACAAACATGGCGTTGGGATGCACGAACGCCTACGCGAGTTCATCGGCGACAACGTCCTTAAGATCGATCTGACGCAAGTTCGCGGGCTCGATGATCTCAATGCACCACACGGACCGATCCAAGAGGCGCACGAGCTCGCCGCGGCCGCGTACGGCGCCGATTTTTCGTACTTCCTGGTCAATGGCTCGACCTTAGGAAACCAGGCCATGCTCATGGCCGCGCTGCGTCCGGGCGACAGCCTCCTTTTGCCACGGAATAGCCACAAGTCGGCAACGAGCGCGCTTATCATGAGTGGTGCCACGCCGATCTACATGCGGCCCGAGGTAGACGCTGAACTCCACATCGACCACTGCGTGACTCCGGAGACCGTCCGCAATGCCCTCGAGGAAAACCCTGAAGCTGCGGCTGTCTTTATCACGAGCCCGACATACTACGGAGCCGCGGCTGATTTAACCGCGATCGAGCGCATCGTTCACGAACGCGACAAGCTGTTGCTGGTGGACGAGGCATGGGGCCCGCATCTCCACTTTCATCCCGAACTGCCAATGTCGGCTACTTCAGCCGGGGCCGACATGTGTGTCAATTCCACCCACAAGCTCATCGCCGGGATGAGTCAGGCGGCGATGTTGCACACCCGTGGTAGCAGGGTCGACCAAGGCCGATTGCGCAGCACCCTGCGTCTCCTGCAGAGCACGAGCCCCCTACTCGTCATGCTCGCGTCGCTTGACGTCGCGCGCATGCAAATGGCAACCCAGGGAAGGGAACTCCTCTCACAGGCGCTTTTGCTTGCCCGCCAGGCGCGAAAGCGCCTCAACGCGATACCTGGCGTGCGCTGCATCGGAGCCGAGCAGGTTGGCAAGCCTGGAATCGCAAGCTATGACGAAACGCGACTCGTTATCACGGTCAAAGACCTAGGCTACACTGGCTACGGAGCAAGTGAGATTCTGCGTACGCGCTTCGACGTGCAAGTCGAACTCGCTGATTTGTTCAACGTCGTCGCTCTTTTGACGATCGGTGACCGCCAAGCTGACCTCGACTGTCTGATCAATGCCGTCGAGCAACTTGCACAGCAACGCGATCGAGAGCGAAGTGACGTGTCCACCTCTGTCCTCCGGCACTTCCTTAAGGTTGACAACGGATTGCCAAAGATTCCCGAGCAAGTCGTGACGCCACGGGAGGCCTTCCTCGCCAACCATGTCGAAATTCCATTTAAGAAAAGCGCAGGTCATGTGAGCGCAGAGGTGGTGACGCCTTATCCACCGGGGATTCCGGTCTTATGCCCCGGGGAACGTATAACGCAAGACACTGTTGACTATCTGCGGCTCGAACTCGAGGCGGGCGTGCACATCCAAGGCCCCGTCGACGAAAAGCTGCGAAAGATTCGCGTGCTCGCGGTCTAAGCGACCGTACCGAGCGTCCATGAGGTGACGATTTTTTGAAAGAGGACCTTGCCCACAGTCCATCAAGCGACTGGGAACTGGCTGCCCTCCTCGACATCTTCCCCCCGAACATTCGCCAAGCGCTCATCCGCCTTCCCCACCTGGATCAACTCATCGAGGTGATTCTCGACTTGGGACGATTGCCGGAGGCGCGCTATCCCCACGACTACTGCAACCTGTCGGACACGCCGGTGACGTCGGACGACATTGCGGTCGTCACGGGGCACATTGGCGAGTTTGGTAAGGATAACCGAGCGGGTATCGAGCAAACCCTGCACCGCATTTCGTGTCTGCGCAATCGCAGCGGAAAGATTATCGGACTGACGTGTCGCGTCGGTCGAGCCGTGTATGGGACGATCGACATCATTCTTGACGTCGTGCGTTCCGGCAGATCGCTGCTCTTGCTCGGTAAACCGGGCGTCGGCAAGACGACCATGCTGCGCGAAGTAGCTCGCGTGCTGTCTGGTGACTTGCGCAAACGCGTCGTCGTCGTCGACACAAGCAACGAGATTGCGGGTGACGGCGACGTTCCGCACGCGGGCATCGGCCATGCTCGCCGCATGCAAGTCGACGTGCCGCTCAATCAGCACGCCGTCATGATCGAAGCAGTCGAAAATCATATGCCTGAAGTCGTCGTCATTGACGAGATCGGCACGGAAGCGGATTCACTGGCGGCGCGGACGATCGCCGAGCGTGGCGTCCAGCTCATCGGCACGGCGCACGGTATCGATCTCGAGAACATTCTCATGAATCCGACCCTCTGTGATCTCGTAGGCGGTATCGGTGCAGTCACGCTCTCGGACGAGGAAGCTCGCCGCCGCGGTACGCGAAAAACTGTCCTCGAACGCAAAGCGTCACCAACCTTCGACGTCGTTATCGAAATCCAGGATCGCAATCGCCTCGCTATCCACTCACCCATTGCTGAGGTGGTCGACGCGATGTTGCGTGGCCAAGAGCCTCGGCCCGAAGTGCGCGTGCGCAACGCTGAGGGTGGCGTTGAGGTTCTGCAAGAGGCTGAGAAACAGACGGTTCAGACGCGGTATACGCCTCCACGCCGCTCGTTCTACGAGACAGCAGAGTCCGCGTTTGCGGATTCAGATGTCGACGACGAAGCATCGGGCGACATGGTGCGCATCTTCCCGTACGGCGTGAGCCGAGCGAAGATCGAGCGTGCCATCGCAAATCTTCGCGTACCAGCCGCGGTCGCACGCAAGTGGGATGACGCGGACGTGGTGTTGACGCTCAAGGCGCTCGAGCGACGAGACAACGGCAAGCTCCGCGACATTGCGGCGCAAAACGTGCCCATCTATGCGATCAAGACGAACACAACGGCGCAAATCCAAAACTGCCTGAAAGATCTCTATGACCTCCCGTCGCTTGACGAGGAAGAAGTGGCCCTGCGCGAGGCGGAGGAAGCAACTTATCAGGTCATGTTGCATCACAAGCCGGTGGAATTGTCACCGCAGTCATCATATGTCCGGCGCTTGCAGCATCAGCTTGTTGAGAAGTACAATTTGCAATCACGTTCCACCGGCGTCGAGCCCAATCGCCGCGTCCGCGTGTACAAGGAGGCAGCTCGATAAAGGACGGGCTGTTCGTCACGTTCGAGGGTATCGAAGGCGCTGGAAAATCGACTCAAATTCGGCTGCTGCACGAAGCCCTCTCCGACACGACCATCCCATTTGTTTTCACTCGCGAGCCGGGCGGCACGCCGCTGGGTGAGAAAATTCGCGAGCTCTTGATCGATCCGCTCGGCCAAATGTCACGCGAGACGGAAAGTTTGCTGCTCAACGCGTCGCGCGCCGAGCTCGTCGACAAAGTCATCGAACCTGCGTTGCGTGAAGGCCGGCTCGTCGTCTGCGACCGCTTTTGGGATGCGACCATCGCCTACCAAGGATACGGCCGGGGACTTCCCATAGAAGCCCTCATGTCCATCAATATGTATGCCGCGCGTCGACTGAGTCCAGATCTGAGCTTTTTGCTCGATATTCCGGT
>DASZFB010000109.1:0-2976 GCA_035940275.1 Candidatus Eremiobacteraceae bacterium
GTCTTGAGGTTCTCGATCGTTTTGGGTCCCAGACGTGGCAGGCGCGAGATGCTGCCGTCCTCGATCGACTTACGCAAATCATCGAGTCCGCTCACGCCCAGTTCGCGGTAGAGTGCAACCGCGGTCTTGGCGCCGATGCCGGGCACTCGGAGCAGCTCAAGTATGGTTGGCGGAAATTTTGCGCGCAGCTCGTCAAGATACTTGCAGGTACCCGTATTGACGATATCATCAATCTTTTGTGATATTGCTTTGCCGATTCCCGGCAATTCCTGAAGTTCGCCGCTCGCGATAAGGTCCTCGACCGGCGTCTGGCTGTCCTCGATGCTGCGCGCCGCGCGCTCGTAGGCCTTGATTTTAAAGAAGGGCTCGCCATCGAACTCCATGAGCGAGGCGATCTCGTTCAGCCGCTGAGCAACCGTAGGATTCTTCATATTTTAACTTCGCGCGCTACGGCATTGCGGGGTTGTCGTTTTCGAAAAGGCCGTTGGGATTCGGAGCCCACGCCCAGATAATGATGGCGTGCGTCGGCGGATGCACGAAAGCGAATTTCAGGGTTGCGTCAGGCGGCATCAGCTTGTGCTGGATCAGGGCGGCGGCAGTGGGCTGCTCGTCCCAAGTCCATGCTTGCTGCGCATAATACGTGGTGCCGTTTTCGACGATGTTGTAATGAACGTGTTTGGCAATGTCATACCAGCCGTGGACATCTGCTGCCGCCAAGGCGGGGAAGATCGCTGATTTGTCGCTGAACTGGTAACCGCAGGCGACGAGCCGGCCGGCCATATCGAAAACGAGCGCCGTTGGCGTGCTCAATTCTTTGGGATTGAAGCGCTGGTGGTTCGTGTACATTGTTCCGAATGAGGCGATGTAGTCCGTCGTCTGGACGTAACCGTCTTGTTGCGCCCACACGACGAGCCGATACCGTTGTGTGGCGGCGCGCACAGATTGCGCGAGGGTGGAGTCGTAACCATCGACAGCATCGGCCAGCGCGGGCAACGAACCGAAAACACACGCGATAAGGAAGAACGCGGCGAAGAACCTCTTCACTGGAGCGAAGGGTTTATTTGCGGCCACCGGCAAACCTGCCCACATTGCGCTCGAGAGCACTGCGCGCACCACAAGAGGCAACGGTGAAAAATCTCGCGGCGACTGCCTTCACACTCATCTTCGTATCGCTGCTTGTCATAGCGACGAGCGGATCGAGCATTGCAGCCGTTTCGACTCCGGCGCTCGCAGCGGGCGATCAACTCGTTTACGAAATTGCAATCGAACTACAACAGCATCACCTCATCACGGGAGCGAGGACGGAGGACAAAGCTTCCGAGAGCTCCACGCAAGGAACCGAAACGTTCACAATCTATGCCATCGGCAAAGACGGAACGGCATTTGCAAACGTCGATGCGAGTTTCAAGGGAGTAGACATCGGAAAGCCGTTTGAGTCGCACACCACGACGACCGCGAAGGTCTCGCCGGACGGCCGGCTCCGCGTGAAGAACCAGTTCGGTCTCGGGATCTCCGACGCTTTCGGTTTTGCCAACGCGACGACCGCTGAGTTTTCCCGGCATACGCTGCAGTTAGGCGCTGCATGGACAACTCCCGAGAACACGCCATACGCCCGTCTCACGCTCTTGCGCAGAGTTGCTGGGCGCAAGACATATGGTGGGTTCAATACCTACGAAGTGCAGTCGCTCGGCACGGGTGAGCTGCTCAAGACAAGCGATGGTCTGCCGGCGACGGGCACAGTTGCAGTCAGCGGAACCTCGTACTATGATACGAAGGATCATCTCTTTATCGGGGAGGCGCTCCGCACGCTTACGGTTGTCCAGCAACCTGCCAGCGAGTCGGCTCACGACAACTATTCGGCGACGATGCAGGTCGTTTTGAGTTCCTGGGCGCATGGGGCGCCCGCGTCGAGTGAACCGAGTTCCCAACCGAGCAGCGCGCCTGCGAGTACGCTACCGCCGCCGCAACCGCAGTATGCCACGCCGGCACCGATACCATCCATTTATGGTTCAACGGCTGTTCCGACCGTGACTCCACGGCTGGGCCCGTGACGCGGCAGGCTTCAACCAAACTCGCTCTCACTTTCGGTATCGCAGTTAGCTTCGCAGTCGTCGCGCTCGGCGTTGCATCGCCTCCGGATGTAGGCGCCGGCGCGAAGACGTATTTCTACGTCGGTGGCCACACGTTCGGCATCGGTGAACAACAGGTGTACGTGGTCGATGAGGACTCGGTGCTGGACGTCCGCTATCGCGACGCGAACGGCGACCTGCAGTCGCGAGTCATCCACCATCGCGTGCGGAGCAGCGTCGCGTGGACCATCGAAGGCTTAGCATCAGGCGGCGGGCCTGTGCTGGGTGTGACGACCGCAGTGCCTGCGCCGCTCGGATCGGTGTCCGTCTCCACCCTTGAGCCGTTGCGGTCGGCACCTCCCGCGACACCCACGGCCCAATCGAGTCAAGGATCTGCGCAGTCGCCGCCGCCAAGCCCCATGCTCGATCCGCAGGGAGCGGCTGCTCCGGGGAGCGCACTCGGCGACCTCGCGCCGGCATCGATCCTCCTCTCGAGCATCAGAAGTGACTTGCCCGAGATCGGCAGACCGTGGAAGAGCTCAGGCGATCTCAAGCTGCCATACGGAACGATTGTGGTCGGCCTTGAAAACGTCGTCACTGCGCCCACTGGCAATCAAGACGCGAACGTTATGCAGATTGCCTCGACCGGCACAACCGATTTCCAGGCGAAGGTTAAAGTGCCGGGGTTCGGATTTGCGGCGTTGCGGGGTAGCGGTCTAGCGACGGCGAGCTCGTTTCTCGAGTCCCAGAACAAGCTGCTGTTAGGAATGAGTTTGTCGGCTACGAGCCACGGTAACGCCGCCGCGAATCAGAAGCGCGGCAGGTACGATATGAGCGTGAAGATTTCAATCAGACTGGCCAAATACGTACCCGGCATTCCGCCATACAACGGCTCTCCAGGTTTTTT
>DASZFB010000110.1:0-2298 GCA_035940275.1 Candidatus Eremiobacteraceae bacterium
CGGCAATTATAATCCGTCGACTATCCCGGTAAACCCGTACTTCGCATTTAACGGCTTCGGCAATTTTAGTCTTCCATCAGGTGTCAACAACAACCAATGCTTCTCGCCCCGTCAGTCGTACGGTTGCGAGCCATTCCAATATAACTATAGCACAGCCCCCTATGAGAAAGAGCAAACAGGTACACCTCGTCTGTACACGTTCTACGTGAGCGTCAAGTACTAGCGACCAGTTGCAACAAAGGCGCCGGCGGCAAACTGTATAGCGGTCGAGCTTGACTCGACCGCCGCTCGCTCCTCAAACTCTTGAAACCGCGCGACTCATCCTGCGCGGCTTCGCGCTCGATGACATTGACGCTGATGGGCGCATCTTTTCAGATCCGCTGGTGACGCGCTTTCTTCCGCGCGGTCCCTATCCGGCGGATAAGGCGCGCGACATTGCATCGCGGACGATTTCCTATTTCATCGAGCATTGGGAACAGCACGGTTTCGGCGTGTGGGCGGTCATCGACAAGGCGTCGGGTGCGCTCATCGGACAGTGCGGCTTGAACAAGCTCGAGGAAGCTCCCGACGTTGAGGTCCTCTATCTTCTCGACCGCCCATTTTGGGGTCGCGGTCTTGCAACTGAGGGGACACGCGCTTCCGTCGATGCCGGCTTCACCAGCGTCGGCTTGCGACGAATTGTGGGCCTGATCAAACCGGAGAACACCGCTTCGCAACGCGTCCTTGAGAAAGTCGGTCTGCACTACGAAAAGGATGCCGTTTTTTTCGGCATCGTCGTTCGCTGCTTCGCTCTCGAACGAAACCCATAGCGTCTTTTCTCATCGAGTGCTCATGCAACGCCGGAACGCTCTCTGGCGCGTGCGACGTTCTCTCGTCATGGAAGGGCGCTTAGCTCTCCACGCAATTATTAAAAAGCAGTCTTGGAATAATGAAACGGTGTATTCAACTTGTGGCAGCGCTTTCGGGCGTGCTGATGAGTCTGGCCGGCACGGCGCAAGTCATGGCCGCCCCTAATGGCTCACACGCGCTCGCGGTGACTGGCCAACAGAGTGACAGCAACTTGCGATGGGCTCGCAACCGGGTTGACGAGAATATCGACATGCTGCAGCACGATCGTTACGATTACGGTGGCTATCGCGTGAAAGCAATAGCGCTCTTCCAACAGGCTCGCGAACAGCTTACGCTCGGCTTGAAGTTCGACAACGGCCGAGAAGATGTCGCCCCGCCCGCTGGTTTCCTCCGCCCCGATGCCGAGATGATATACGCTCGCGGTCAGTGCGCAAGCGACGTGAACCTCAACGTCGTTCGCCGCAACATCGACCACATCATGGATGTGCTCCAGCGTGACAAGGGTGACTACGGTGGACATCGCGTCGCCGCCCTTCGGCAGCTCGCGGCAGGCCGCGAGATGATCAAGGACGCCATCAACTACGACAACACCTACTAAACGACAGACATAACCCTCGCTCGGGGCGATCTTTGGATCGCCCCGTTTCACGTTGCGGCGGGTTTCTCATGAAACAGCAAGAATTTTCAGGCCTGAAACCAACGAGGCGTTCCTGGGGTATATAGATCCATGGATGCAACGGGGCAATATGCGCTCGCATATGCGCTGACCACCACCGCCGGCTTACGCGGCTTCTTAACGCTTTTTGCGGCCTCCGTTGCGGCTCACTATCACTTTATTCACCCGTCGGGCGGGTTCGCATGGCTCGCATCGGATGCCGCAACCGTTGTTCTTGGCGTTTTTGCGCTGTTGGAAATGATCGCCGACAAGGTGCCTGCCGTCGACCATGCGCTGCACGCGGTATCGTTCGCAGCTCGGCCGCTCGCCGGTGCGATTCTCGTCGGTGGCACGGTACACACCGATAGCGCAGGCACTCTCTACACGCTCATGGCGCTCGGCGCGCTGAACTCGCTGATCGTGCACAGTTCATCTGCGAGCGCACGCGCTGCCTCCACGATGACGACCTTTGCAACGGCGAATGCGCCGATCAGCGTCGGTGAAGATGTGACCGCAATTTTCGGCATCGTCCTCGCCTTTTTGCATCCCTATATCGCTGCCATTCTCGCGGCACTCTTCGTCATGACGTTGATCGTCGTCGTTGTCGTGATCGCCGCAATCCGCAGCGCTACGCGCTCTACTCGCGGGTCACCCGAATCGCGTTGAAATTGTACGTCTTATTCGACGCATCGTAGAACGTAGCGGTGATCTTGTCGTCCTCTATTGTCCCTTTCGCCGACATGCGCCCCATTGTACCAAAGCCAATCCGGATGGAATTGCCGGACAAACCTCCT
>DASZFB010000111.1:0-1626 GCA_035940275.1 Candidatus Eremiobacteraceae bacterium
AGATGGTGCAATACCATCCGACAACACTTAAGGGTTCGGGTTTTCTCATGACCGAGGCCGCTCGCGGCGAGGGCGCATACTTGCTCAACAAGGATGGCGAGCGCTTCATGAAGCGCTATGCGCCGAAAATGACGGAGCTCGCATCGCGCGATGTCGTCTCCCGCGCGGAAACAATCGAAATCGCAGAAGGTCGTGGCATCGACGGCAATGTTTTGCTCGATCTGCGGCATCTGGGTCGCGACGTCATCATGAGCAAGCTGCCGCAGATCCACGAGATTGCTCTCGACTTCTTAGGCATCGACATGGTGAAGGACCCCGTGCCCGTGCGTCCGGGAATGCACTACATCATGGGCGGCGTCAAGACCGACATCGAAGGCGCCACTGCAGTACCGGGACTTTACGCGGCTGGAGAATGTGCCTGCGTGAGCGTCCACGGCGGCAACCGCTTGGGCGCCAATTCTCTTCTTGATACGCTGGTTTTTGGTCGCCGTTCTGGCGCCGCATCTTCCGCTTACGCCAAGAAGGTAGGCGCAATTACCTCGGGTGAGGATTTCCTCGCCGCCGAACAGCGCCGCATTGCAGCGCTCATGACCCGGCCATATACCGGCGAAACGCACGCACGCTTACGCCTTGAACTCGGTACACTGATGGACGCGAAGGTTGGCGTCTACCGCGACGAGACGACGCTGAGCGAAGCGCTCCTCGGCGTGCAAGATCTGAAGCGCCGATATCAATCAGTCTCAGTCGGCGACAAGAGCCGCGTGTACAACCAGGCTTTGACATTCGTGCTCGAACTCGGGTACATGCTGGACTGCGCGGAGACCACAGTCTACGGTGCGCTAACGCGTAAAGAGAGCCGCGGCGCGCACTCGCGAACCGACTTTCCGCAGCGCAACGATGCCGAGTGGCTCAAGCACGTCGTCATCCGCCGCCACGAAGGCGCAACACCTGCGATCGAGTTCCTCCCGGTGACAATCACCAAGTGGCCGCCGCAAGAACGGACGTACTAAACATGAAGTGGACAATAGAAGTCGGACGTTACGATCGGGCACAGGCGGCTCGCCAGGATGCGACGCGCGGGTATCCGCCGCCGTATGAAAATGCGCCCGCGAAACGCTACCAAACGTTTGACGTCGAACTCGACAACCACGCAATGGTGCTCGACGCACTCATTGCGATTCGCGAGTACCAAGATGAGAGCTTGGCAGTGCGCTGCGCGTGTCGCAGCGCCATCTGCGGCTCCTGCGGCATGTGGATCAACGGTCGTGCGCGCCTTGCTTGCACAACGAAGCTGCGCGATGTCGCCGAAGACGGCAAGGTGAGGGTGGAGTCACCGCCATCCATGCCGGTGATCCGCGATCTCGTGTCCGACATGACTCCGTTTTGGGAGAAGAACCGTAAGGTCCGGCCGTGGCTTGAAAACAAGCAACCGATTCCGCAAGGTCTTGAGGAATACCGAGTTCCGAACGAGGCGATGGAGGAGCTCATCCAAGAGGTTAGTTGCATCTCGTGCGGCTTGTGCCTCATGGATTGTGAATCGTTTGCGATCAACAAGAATTTCACGGGTCCGGCAGCACTGGCAAAAGCGTATCGTTATGCGGGAGATCCGCGCGACGCATCGACCAA
>DASZFB010000112.1:0-3102 GCA_035940275.1 Candidatus Eremiobacteraceae bacterium
GGCCAGTCAAAATTGCGCTCACGCGTCAAGAGGTTTTTTACGCTCACCGTGGCCGCCATCCCGTTCGCTTCAAGCTCAAGACCGGTGTAAAAAAGGACGGAACCATTACCGCGATTCACTTGCAGTCGTGGCTCGACGGCGGTGCTTACGGCTCGTACGGTGTCGCTACAACATATTACACCGGCGCACTCACGACAGTCACCTACAAGGTGCCGGCATACAAGTTTGACGGCTGCCGAGTTTTTACGAACAAACCGCCCTGCGGCCCGAAGCGGGGACACGGCACGACTCAACCTCGGTTCGCGTTGGAAAACCAACTCGATAAGATCGCCGATGCGCTCGGTCTCGACGCCGCCGAGTATCGCAAACGCATCGCAGTCGATCCGAATACAATCACGGTCAACGGGCTGCGAGTGACATCGTGCGGGCTGCGCCAATGCCTCGACGCCGCGGCCGCACGCACGAAATACCATGACAAAAGAGGCAAATTGCAGCGCGGCAAGGGCATCGGCATTGCCGCTAGCTCGTATCTATGCGGCGCAGGGCTGCCAATCTATTGGAATGCGATGCCGCAATCCGGGGCGATCATCAAAGTGGATCGCGGCGGCGGCGTGACGATTCTCGCCGGCACGAGTGAATGCGGACAAGGTTCCACACACATGCTCGCAGCGATCACTGCGGAGACGCTGGGTGTGGATGTCGCCGACGTTAGCGTCTGCTACGGCGACACCGACCTCACGCCTGTGGACCTTGGGTCGTACTCGAGTCGCGTGACATTTATGGCCGGCAATGCGGCGCGCGAAGCCGCGGGCAAGGCACGGCGCATGATCGCGCGGGCAGCTGCTGAGAAACTTGGTATTGATGCCTCGCGCGTTGGTTTCGCGAAGCGCCGCGTTTTCGACCTCGACAACCGCGAGAGCGAGCTCACCTTTATCGAAGCTGCTCAGCTCGCCGAAGCGAAATTCGGCACGATCGCGTGCGTCGGTTCGTACACGCCACCGAAACTTGCCGCAGAGTATAAAGGTTCGGGAGTCGGCCCTTCCCCCGCGTACTCGTACAGCGTAGCGGTTGCAGAAGTTGACGTTGATCTTGAAACCGGCGAGATTCGGGTCGAGAAGATCACGCTTGCGCATGACGTCGGCCGCTGCATCAACGCGGATTCGGTCGAAGGACAAATCGAGGGCGGCGTTTATATGGGTCTCGCCGAAGCCCTCATGGAGGAATGGCCATTTCGCGCAGGTGAGCATAAGATTCCCAATCTTCTCGACTACAAGACGCCGACAAGTCTCGACACGCCGCCAATCGAGGCCATCATTATCGAAACTGACGACAGAGAAGGCCCATTCGGCGCGAAAGAAGCGGGCCAAGGTCCACTCAATCCGGTCATCCCTGCAATTGCAAACGCCGTCGCAGACGCGATCAAGGCGCGCATTCACTCAACACCTATTACCCCGGAGAAAGTGCTCAAGGCGCTCGACGCGGCAACCGGCAGCACACTCAAACTGCGTGGCGTGAAGCCGCTCCCCCGGACACCGCTTAAAGAGCCGGCACCGGCGAGGTAAACGTACAATGCTGAAGCTAAATCACGCAGTGCTCAAAGTGAAGGACCTGGAACGCTCGGTCGCGTTTTATCGCGATGTGTTTGGGTTTAGCGAGGTGGCCCGTGCAGGCGGGAGGATGGCCTTCATGCGCGCTCCCGGGTCAGAGAACCACCACGATCTCGGATTTCTAGCGCTCGGCCAACGCGCCACGGAGCCGCCGCAAACGGCGGTTGGGTTGTTCCACCTTGCGTGGCAGGTGCCGACGATCGAAGATCTTGCTGCGGCACGCAAAAAGCTTATTGCAATCGGTGCAGTGACGGGCGAGACCGACCACGGTGCAACGAAGTCGGTCTATGGCGCCGATCCCGACGGTCACGAATTCGAAATCATGTGGATGGTCCCGCGCGAACAGTGGGGAGCCCTCGAATCTCAAGCCCCAAGCGAGCCGCTCGATATAGAAGCAGAATTGCAACGGTTCGGCACCCGCAGCGCCGCGTCGAAAGGCAATTAGACAGAATGCTTCGACTGCCGCCATTTCATTATGAGGGAGCGAGAAGCGTGGACGCAGCCGTCGCTCTGCTCGTGAGGCACCGGGCTGATGCGCTCGTCGTTTCCGGCGGCACCGATTTATACGCAAACATGAAGCAGCGTCTATTCACCCCGCCTGTGCTCGTCGGCCTGCGGCCGATTACCGAACTGCGCTACATCCGCTTCAGCGAACGTGACGGTCTAGAAATTGGCGCGCTCACGACGCTCACTGATATTGCGGAGCACAGTCTCGTCAAGACGAAGTATCCCGCGCTCGCGCAAGCCGCAGCCTCGATCTCAACTCCGCAGCTGCGCAACATGGGCACGATTGGTGGCAACATCTGTCTCGATACGCGTTGCAACTATTACAATCAGAATCTCGACTGGCGTCAGGCACTGGGTTATTGCATGAAGAAGGATGGCACTGTGTGCAAGGTCGCCCTGAGTAGCCCGAAGTGCGTTGCGGTAAATTCTTCCGATACTGCGCCGGTGCTGCAGGCATACGGTGCGCGCATTGAACTTACGGGACCGCGCGGTAAGCGCGATGTTGCGATTGGCGATTTCTTTCTCAACGATGGCATGCGGGCGTGGGCCAAACAGCCCGATGAGATCGTCACCAAGATTCTCATCACGGCACCTCGGCCGCGAACACACAGCGCCTATCGCAAAATGCGCTTGCGCAACTCCTTTGATTTTCCAATCCTAGGCATAGCCGCCGTCATCGAATTAGATGAAGCAGGAATGTGCAGCGCGGCCAAGCTCGTTCTCAACGCTGTCGCCTCAAAACCGATGGAAGCCCCAAGCGCCGCGGCTGTGCTTGTCGGCTCGAACCTCAACGCCGAAGTGCTTGACGCAGCGGCTGAGGCGGCCTACAGTGTCGGCAAACCGCTGGACAATACGAGCGGATCCATCCCATACCGCAAACGGATGCTACGCGTCTTTGCGCGCCGCACACTCGAGGCGTGCGTGGATGGAAAACGGACCTAAAGGTCCACGGTGGACACAAGGTCGACCGCTACAAAGGCTCTTGGCG
>DASZFB010000113.1:0-3975 GCA_035940275.1 Candidatus Eremiobacteraceae bacterium
CGATGAAATATGGACTCCGCAATTGTTGTTTGGGCGAATCTCGCGTCCGCCAGGGAGGCTGAAAAGATAGGCTATCCTGTATTGCCTCCTTACTGGCACGCCATCGGCGGTCGCTGGAATAAACGTGCTCTCAGAAGCTGCTTCCTCGGCAGCCTGATCGAGGAACTCGTCCTGTGACGAGTCCATAACGACCGCATTCTCCACCTTTCCCTCGGGTGTAACATCGACAAGAACAACGACGTCACCCGCTATGCTCCGAGTAGAATCTGCGAGCGGATATTCAGGTTGTACTCTGTTTTTGAAATTGGCATCCTGGATGTGGTGAGGGCCGTGGGTAATATACCCGCCCCAATTGATTTGGGTCACGGCCGCATTGTCTGGAAAAACCACTATGTTTGATGACGCCCAGACTTCCCCAAGTCGCACCGCCTGAGCCGAGCACGGCGTATAGCGGGCGTCCGAATCATACTTGTAGTCAACTACCCGCATCGCAGAAATAGGAGAACCAAACCTTTCGAGCGTCGCGCTCCCACAGCACTTAGGGAGTTTGTCGAGAAAAGGAGACCGCGGTACTAACAATACCGTATTGTTTTTGCCTGATTCTAATGCACTGATGTGCGCAGAGAACGGACGGTTGTCAGGCGCACTCACATCGAAACTGTAAACGCTTGTTTTGCCGCTGGCGCTTTGACCGACAAACGTGAAGTCGCTCACTGTCATGGGGCAATCAGCCGCGGCTGCAGCCCGCCAGGTGCAGCAGAGAGCAAGAAGCGCGAGCCCAATAGCCGTAAGAGCTCCGCGGAAACAGCTGAGCACGCAAGGGCGTTCTTCAGGCGCCCGATGCTTTACCTTTGGTCAATCACCGAAGCGTCAAGAACATGACGTAGGCGTCGACGAAGCCGAGCGTCGGATGATTGAACGCACCCGGGAGCCGCCCGACAATTTCAAAACCGAAGCTTTCCCACAACTTGATCGCCCGTTCGTTCGTACTGACGACAAAATTGTATTGCATCGCTTTGAAGCCACGCTGTTTCGCTCGGTCGAGCGAGTGCGCGCACATCGCGCGTGCAACACCGCGACCGAACGCAGCTTGCGCCGTGATATACCCGCAGTTAGCGACATGCGATCCCCCGCCCAGGCGGTTGGCGCACAGAAAGTACGTGCCGACAACGTTGCCGCTGTCATCCGCAACGAACACTTCATGTTCCGGCGAAGTCCAGAAGGCGATCGCATCGTCGCGTTTCATGTCAAAGGGCAACGTGTAAGTTTCGCCAGCACGAATCACGGGCTCGAGGATGCCCCAGATGGAGTTGTGATCAGCAGCGGTTGCGGCTCGTACGAGCATATCTACGGTTTAAGAAACGGACGGTCGAGACAAGCTCGACCGCTACATTTTGGTCTGGAGATATGATTCAAGGCTGTCAATCGCTACCCGCTCTTGCACTTTGGTATCGCGATCGCGCACGGTGACGTCCTTCTTCTCGAGGCTCTCGTAGTCCACGGTGACACAAAACGGTGTGCCGATTTCGTCCTGACGATAGTAGCGCTTGCCCACATTACCGGAGTCATCGAACACCGTGCGCAATTTCGGCCGCAATCCTTTCTCGATGTTTGATGCCAGCTCCACGATATCGGGCTTATTGCGAACGAGTGGGAAGACCGCGACTTTGTACGGCGCAAGTCGCGGATGAAGATGTAAGACTGTTCGATCTTCTTGTTTCTCGTAGGCATCGATGAGAAAGACGAGCAACGCACGATCGACGCCGAGCGCCGGTTCTACCACGGCCGGGAGATACTTTGCTTTGCTCTCCTCATCGAAGAACGACAGATCCTTGCCGCTGGCATTGACGTGTTGCGTCAAATCGAAGCACCCGCGATGTGCGATTCCCTCGAGCTCACCCCAACCAAATGGGTAATCGTACTCGAGATCGGTGGTCGCACTGCTGTAGTGCGCGAGGTCTGCGCCTGAGTATTCGTGTTTGCGCAAGCGTTCTGGTTGAACGCCGAGTGAGAGCCACCAATCGAAGCGCTGATCGACCCAATAGCGATACCAACGCAGACCTTCTTCTGTGGGTTCGGGCGGAACGAAATACTCCATCTCCATCAGCTCGAACTCACGCGACCGAAAGATAAAGTTGCCTGGCGTTATTTCGTTGCGAAATGCCTTGCCGATCTGTGCGAGCCCGAATGGCGGCTTCTTGCGGGCGGTCTGGTACGCGAGCTTAAAATCAACAAACATGCCCTGCGCCGTCTCCGGTCGTAGATAGGTTTCCGAGGAAGCGTCCTCCATGGCACCGAGGTACGTTCGGAACATCAAATTGAACGCGCGCGGTTCGGTCAGCGTCTTGTTGCCGCACGACGGACACTGGTCGCTCTTGAGATGATCTGCGCGAAAACGCTTTTTGCACGTCTTACAATCCACCATCAAATCGGTGAAGTTCTCAACGTGCCCTGAGGCGCGCCAGACATCAGGATGCATGATCACCGACGTCTCAATGCCAACGACGTCGTCGCGCAGCGTCACCATGTCGCGCCACCACGCCTCGCGGACGTTACGCTTCATTTCGACGCCGACCGGACCGTAGTCCCAAACGCCACTGACCCCGCCGTAGATCTCACTGGACGGGAATATAAAGCCGCGGCGCTTTGCGAGCGCCGTGATTTCTTCCATCGTGGGTTTGGGTCGAGTGCCTGCGGCGATCAAACGCCCTCCTCTTTTACTCCAGGGTCGTTCGCGCACGCGTTCGTTGCGGCCTGGCCGCTCATGCCGGTGCGCGCACCGCTCGCCAGATCTCGTTCGGCGATAAAGGTTTACCGTACATCAGCACACCCACGCGGTAGAGTTTCGCGGCAAGCTGAGTCGCACCCCAAATAAATAATACTGAGAGCCCGACAGAGGTGGCGATTTGCCAGGCCGGCACGGTCGACGTCGCGACGCGCGTAAACATGAGCATCGGACTGATGAGCGGCACGAGCGAAGCCCAAACCAAAAATGGTTTGTCGGGATCCTCCAGCGCGAAAATTGAGAGCAAGTACGCGGCAACGATGATCCAGACTGCAAAGCCATTGCTTTGTTGGACGTCTTCGGCCTTGCTTGCGAGGGCGCCGACACCGGCGAACAGCGTCGAGTACGAGAAAAATCCGAGGAAGAAAAACAACAACAAGTAGGCGACCGTCGACACAGGCACGGTCGAGATCGGCAATTTTTCTCCGTGTCCGGCGATGACGAGCATTGCTAGCGCGGTGAGCCCAAATGCAGCCATCTGGGTGAGCGCCAGCGCCCCGATCCCAATGATTTTTCCGGCCAACAGCTGACCAGGCCGGACCGCCCCGATCATGATCTCCATGACGCGATTTGATTTTTCTTCGATCACGCCTTGGCCCACCCAAATGCCGTACATGATCACGGCGATGTACAAGAGCAGGAGCAAGAAATACACGAGCCCCTGCGCCAAACCAGCCTCGGCAGCGGTCTTGTAGCGCGGGTTGAGGTTGGTTGTTGAGAACGGAAAGTTGATCGCCCTCTGAGCATTTGTGGCACTCGTCCCGTTGAAATCGGTCGCAATGACGGGTTGGAGGAGGCGCTGACGAAGGGTTTGTTGCTCCTGTAGACTCGCAGATTTTACCGGATAGAAAGCAAAACCGAGCGACCCGTGCGCGTCGCGATACGCAATGAGGGCAGCGTCATACTTTCCGCTGACGATCTGCTTTTTGAGATCGGGCCGTATCTCTGGCCCGCGGCTATGATACGGCTGCACCGCGAGCTTGTAATTGTCGCTGAGTGCCTGATATAGCATGATCGTGGTCTTTGCATCCGGACCGACGAGCGCAAGCGACGTTGAAAACTGATTGGACAGCCACGAGCCGAGGAGTGAAATAAAAGAGATTCCCACGATCCCGACTATCCCGAAGATCGTACCTATGATGAACCCTCTGCTCCGGGCGCGTTCCATATACTCTCGCGCGGCTAAGATG
>DASZFB010000114.1:0-8426 GCA_035940275.1 Candidatus Eremiobacteraceae bacterium
CCGTGATTTTGAAGCTCGAATCGCTGCAGCATTCCGGTTCGTTTAAGGCCCGCGGCGCGTTCGCGAATCTGCTGTTGCGCCCCGTTCCAGACGCGGGCGTTGTCGCGGCATCGGGTGGAAATCATGGTGCCGCGGTCGCCTTTGCGGCCATGAAGCTCGGCTTGCGTGCTCGCATCTTCGTGCCGACCATTTCGTCGCCGGCGAAAATCGAACGCATACGCGAATACGGCGCCGACCTGGTTGTTGGCGGCGAGCGATATGCCGACGCTTTTGCGGTGAGCGAGCGCTGGCGCGCGCAGTCTCACGCCATGCCGGTGCACGCGTTCGATGCAGTCGAAACGTTGCTCGGCACGGGCACGCTTGGCAAGGAGCTTGCCGAACAAGCCGAAGGCTGCGATACGTTGCTCGTGCCGGTCGGTGGCGGCGGACTCATCGCGGGAATCGCATCCTGGTTTTCGGGCAGCCTGAAGATCGTGGCGGTGGAATCGGACGGGGCGCCCAAGCTTGCGCGCGCACTCGAAGCCGGGCGCCCAGTCAACGTTGAAACCGGCGGGATCGCAGCCGATTCGCTTGCACCACGGCGTATCGGCGAGCTCACGTTTCCTATAGCCCAACGTTACGTCGATCACGTGGTCCTTGTTTCGGACGACGATATCCGAAACGCACAGCGGGTGCTGTGGAACAAGCTGACTGTCGTGGCAGAACCCGGCGGAGCAGCCGCGTGTGCGGCCTTGCTTTCGCAGCGATATCGCCCACGCCCGGGCGAACGCGTCTGCGTCGTGGTTAGCGGCGGCAACAGCACCGCGGTCGATTTCTCTGAATGATACTTCATACCTGAGATAGGAGTCTTACGTGCCGATCGAACGCATCAATCCACAGCGCCGCCTTAGCCACGCAGTCGTTCACGGCGACACAGTGTATGTCGCGGGGACAGTCGCACGCGATACGGATGCGGACGTCGTCGGGCAGACACGTCAGATCCTCAGCACGATCGACGCAGTGCTTGCAGAGGCCGGCACCGACAAGTCAAAGCTACTGTCTGCGACAGTGTGGCTTGCAGACGTCGCCTCCTACGACGCCATGAATTCGGTATGGGACGCGTGGGTGAGCCCGGGCGCCCCGCCGGCGAGGGCATGCGTCGAAAGCAAACTCGCGGGATCTGAGTATAAAGTAGAAATCGCCGCGATCGCGGCGCGCGACAAAGACTAGGGGTGCGTTATGGACCTTGGGGTTCGCGGTCGCGTTGCGCTCGTAACGGGCGCGAGTTCAGGTATCGGGGAGGCTGTAGCTCTTTCACTCGCCGCGGAGGGCGCCACGGTGGCGGTTGCCGCGCGCCGACGCGATCGCCTCGAGCTCGTTGCTCAGCAGGCGAAAGAACGGGGAGCCGCAAACGCGCGCGCGTTCGAGGTCGACCTCGACAAGTCGGAGTCAATTCAAAAGCTCTTGTCAAGCGTCCGCAACGAGTTTGGAGATATTTCCATTCTGGTCGCGAACGGCGGCGGTCCAAAACCGGGAAAGTTTTTGGATCTAACCCTCGAGGACTGGGATGCGGGCTACCGCTCGACGCTACGAAACATGTTGGAGCTCGTCAACGGCGTCATTCCGGGGATGAAATCGAAAGGGTGGGGCCGCATCGTTGCGCTGACGTCGAGCTCCGTCAAGCAGCCGATTCCCACGCTTGTGCTCTCCAATACGTTTCGCACGGCGCTCGTCTCAGCACTGAAGACGCTTTCCTTTGAGGTTGCACGCAGCGGCATCACTGTCAATTCCATCGCGACTGGCCGGGTGTTTACTGACCGCTTGCGTCATCTCTATCCGGACGACGAAGCGCTGCGCAAAGCAGCCGAAGAAGAGATCCCCGTTGGTCACATCGCCACGCCACAGGAGTTTGCGCCGATGGTTGCGTTTCTGTGCAGTGAACCGGCGCGTTATGTGACCGGTCAGACGATCGCTGTCGACGGTGGCCTGATCAAAGGGTTGTTCTAGTCAGCCGAACTCTGCCGCGGAGCGTCCTGCGCTAATGCAACCATCATGCGGACGCCGTGCTCGAATGCGCGCTCATCGATCGTGAAACGCGGGCTGTGATGAGGTGCGTCAACGTTCGGGTCGAGCTGTGCGCCGAGAAAGAAGTAGCAACCCGGACGGCGCTGCAGCATAAACGAAAAGTCTTCTGCGCCCATGATCTTGGGCTGCTCAGCGACGTTGTCAGCTCCCAGAGTTCTTGTCGCCAAATCCACAAAGTAAGCGGCCTCGCCCGCGTCATTCGATGTTACCGGGTAGCGCCGAATATAATTGAAATCGTAACCTGCTTGCGAGCTCGCGCAGCAACCGCTGAGCACCGACTCAATTTTTGAAGCCATCGCGTCACGCAGTTCTTCATTAAACGTACGCACTGTGCCCAACATACGGACTTCATCGGGGATAACGTTGTGTATAGTGCCGCCGTGAATGGAGCCGATCGTCACGACTGCGGGCTCGAGCGGGTCAACACCGCGGCTGACGATTGTCTGCACGCTCGTGACGAATTGGGCGGCCGCAACGATCGGGTCCACCGTGTGCTCGGGTTGCGCCCCGTGACCGCCGCGGCCCTTGATCGTAATTTCAATCGAATCGCTGGCGGCCATCATTGGCCCGGGCCGGGTAAGTACTACCCCGCTTTTGTATTGCGACCACATGTGCAGCCCGTAGACGGCGTCGATGTGCGGGTCATCGAGTAATCCTGCGGCGACCATCGCCGCCGCGCCACCCCTGCCTTCTTCGGCAGGCTGGAAGCACAAGACGATCGTGCCGCACAAAGCGTCCTTACGTTCCATGATCATGCCCGCAGCGCCCAAAAGAATGGCGACGTGGGCATCGTGACCGCACGCGTGCATCTTTCCGGGAACCGTGGAGGTAAAAGGCACCCCGCTCTCTTCGTGGATGGGCAGTGCATCCATATCGGCACGCAGCAACACGGTTCGCCCTGGTTTATTCGTCCGTAGGATACCGACAATGCCAGTCTCAGCGATGCCGGTTCTGACTTCGTAGCCAAGCCTTCGTAAACGGTCGGCAACGACACTCGCGGTCCGAACCTCTTCGAAACCGAGTTCAGGGTGCAAGTGAATGTCGCGACGAAGCTCGATGACGTCGCGCGTCACAGAACTCGGTACGATGATGGTCGACTCAACCGATCGCGACACAATACTTCCTTAGACGACAGATGCAGGCGAGGCGTAACGACAGCGCCGCACGAACCTATCAAGTCTGATGGCTTCCGCCAGCCCGCTCATCATCGCAGGAATTTCCATATTCCCGCCTTTGGCCCTGGCGCCGATGGCGGGAGTAACAAACGCGCTCTTTCGCAAGCTCCTGAAACCCTTCGGCCTCGGGCTCACGGTGAGCGAGTTCGTGTCGGCCCAATCGCTCGTCCGCATGAACAAGCGCACCCTCGAGATGATCGACGTGTATCCGGAGGAGCGCCCCACCAGTGTCCAGCTTCACGGGAACGATCCGCAGATCATGGCGCAAGCGGCTGCATTTGTCGAAGAGTGCGGAGCCGATATCGTCGACATTAACTTTGGGTGTCCGGCGCCGAAGATCGTCAAAGGCGGCGATGGCGCCGCCATTTTACGCAATCCCGATCTCGCAGTAGCCATTTGCGATGCAGTGCGCAAAGCAGTGAAGCGAGTGCCGGTCACTGTGAAGATGCGCCTCGGATGGTCCGCGACGGAATATACGTACATCGAAATTGCCAAGCGCGCAGAGGCGGTCGGCATTGACGCGTTCACCTTGCACGGGCGCTATGGTCAGCAGTTTTACAAAGGGCAGGCGGACTGGTCGTATATCGCGCGTCTGAAAGAGGCAGTGCGCGTGCCGGTCATTGGCAACGGCGACATTCAAAGTGCAGACGACGCGTTGCGACGAATGCGCGAAACCGGCGTCGATGCGATCATGGTCGGGCGCGCGTCCCTCGGCAATCCGTGGCTCATCCGCGAGATCGCGGCTCGTATGCGTGGCGAGGAGACGTCTCCTACGCCGAGCGTTCAAGAGCGTGTCGACTTCGCGCTTGCTCACTTCGATGCGATGGTCGAACGGTACGGCGAAAAGTCAGGCGTGCTGCAGATGCGCAAGCATCTCGGCTGGTATCTCAAAGGAATCGAGGGTGCATCGGCGCTGCGTGAGCGCATCAACCATGAAGAGTCACCCGACAACGTGCGAGCCATCCTCGCCGAAGCAAGAACTAGAAGCGCCGCGGCCGAAGGCCGAGAAGTGTTGTCCGAGGCGGTGTGATCGGGCATACGGATGTGACAAAACACGTGCAACATCCATGCCGCCATCTTGGTAGTATAGGAGCAGACCGGAACAGAGCGGTCGAGTTGCGCTCGACCGGCCGGCGAAGGAGCAACGTCATATAATGGATACGAATAGCCAGAGCGGTCAACCGGCCAATCCCACACCCGCACCCAACGCTCCCGCGCAGGCGACGCCGCAGGCACCGCCCCAACCGCCGCCTCATCCGAGTATTACGCATGCAGGCAGCGTCGGTCATGCGCTCTCAAATCTCGCTAGTTACATTCCGGGCTTCGCGGGCTACAAGGCAGTTGAAGATCGGCGCATCGGTGACAAGCAGCTGCGCGCGCTCATCGGGGAACGGCTCACGAGAGTCAAAGGTCGTCTCGACGGCGTGGTCGACTCGCTCTCGCGCGCCGGCAGCATGGACGCCCTGCCGCTGATCGATCAGAGTGGCCGGCGAATGGAGAAGATCATCGATCGCATGCGCTTTGCGGACTACGGATACGCTGCCGTGTTCGATCGCGTGCAAATGGGCGAACCCGAGCTCGATCGTCTTTATCAGTACGATGCTGGGATCATGCAAGAACTGGGCGTGTTCGACGATGCGGCAACAGAAATCGAACAAGCCTCAACCGATCCAAACCATCTAAAAACAGCGCTCGCGAAGCTCGATGCTCTGACCGCCGAGTTCGACCGGCGCTTCGAAGCCCGCAAGCATTTATTCGACGGATTGCCGACGCCCTAGTCAGCTGGTCGGATTCACCAGGTTAGCGCGGAGCCACAATCCGGCGACGACGGCGATCGCGATCATAACGCATTCAAAGATGATGACCATGCGCAGGCCGCGCATTTCGTTTTGCAATGCCCAATCCGGGTTCTGGGTTGTCGGCGAGGACACTCCCGACGTCAGCAGCACACTTGTGACCCGATCCCCCCAGCGCTGCAACTTGAGAGCATCTCCGATCTTGGTGCGCCAAAAAACATCTTGATTTACGAGTTCGACTCTGTGTTCGTCGCCGTAGCCGCCACGCACGAGTAAATAGTAGTGATGGCCATTCGACTTCGTGCTCGATGAGTAGTACGTGTTTAAGACATTTGCCCATTCGATCGTGCACGGGACCGCACCACTGATTGACGTCGCGGTATCATGACAGTTCGGAGAGGCGTCAAATGCTGCAGCGTGCTCCCTGATAGTGTGATACGGGGCGGTAAAAATGAAGAGTATGCCCAACAAGAAAAACGAAAATCCAATGCCCAGAGCGAAGAGCACGCGGGCGAGCCGCTGGGGGTCAAACTGGCTCGGCGGTGTGGACGAAGGGCGTCCAGCGAAGATTGGAATCATCACCTTATGGTAATCGGTTTGGGAACGGCTAGTTACGCGACGCTCATGTGAAGTTTGCCACCTTCCGAGCGGGACAAGCGTGGGCGTCCTTGAAACTCTTGCCGACCACATAAGTATCTGTAGTGCACTCTAAAACTTCAACCTAAATGAGGTAGCAGGACAACATGGCGCTCGGACTTTCCGTAATAGAGTTCTTTGACAACAGCGGGCAGCAGATCGTGCATCGCTGGCCCGAAGCCGGCTCAACCGACATCAAGTGGGGCAGCCAGCTCATCGTCCAAGAAAGCCAGGCGGCGGTTTTCTTCCGCGACGGTAAAGCACTCGACACCTTTCAACCGGGTCGCTACACGCTGTCGACGCAGAACCTGCCGCTCATCACCGGCCTGCTGTCGATGCCGTTCGGCGGCACGTCGCCGTTCCAGTCCGAAGTCTACTTCGTCGCACTCAATGTTTTTACGAACCAGCACTGGGGGACGGCCGAGCCGATTCTCTTCCGCGACACCGAGTTCGCGATGGTGCGGCTGCGCGCGTACGGTATCTTCAGCGTTCGCGTGACCGATCCGCAGCTGTTTGTGAACAAAGTCGTCGGCACGGCGAACGTGTACACATCGGATTCGCTGCAAGACTTCTTCCGCAACATCATCGTCTCACGTCTCAACAATTTGCTTGGCGAAACCGTCAAGAGCATTCTCGATCTGCCCAAGTATTACGACGCACTAGCAGCTGCCGGTAAAGCGCGCGTGAAGGATGACTTCGCGCAATACGGCGTCGAGCTGATCGACTTTCTCATCAACGCGATTACGCCGCCGGACGAAGTGCAGAAGGTTATCGACGAACGCACCGGCATGGGCGTCGTTGGCAACATGGGCCAGTACATGCAGTTCAAAGCTGCGAAATCTCTCGAAGAGGCTGCGCAAAATCCTGGTGGCTCCGCCGGTTCGGCGGCGGGTCTTGGCATGGGCCTTGGCCTCGGCATGCAGATGCCCGGCATGATCAATCAGGCCATGCGCGATGCGGCCGCTCAATCCACGCAAACGAGTGGCGGTGCAGCGGCGGGTACTCCCGTTGCGACAGTCGCCTGCGCGAAGTGTCAAGCGCAGATTCCCGCGGGTTCCAAATTCTGTCCGAACTGCGGCGCAGCGGTTGCTGCTGCAGGCGAGTGTCCGAATTGTCACGCGGCGACCGCCCCAGGCGCAAAGTTCTGCCCAAGCTGCGGCACCAAACTTTAAGCCAATGAAGCAACGAACTCATGAAGCAACGGACCTTTAGGTCCGTTCTTCTTTAGTGGCTGAAATCCAGATTCTGAGGTTTGGGGGGAAGAGGTGGGCTGGTCGAGCCGCCGGTCGTCGGCACATCCCGCGAAACGGTGCTCAAAGTAATGCCGCTGATCTCCACCTCGCCTTGACCGTTCATGAGGAGGCCTAACGCAATGTCTTGGCTGTCGGCTGGAACGTCAAGCACAACGCTGTATCGCTTCCAATCTGACGTGCCTTTAATTGGGCGATCGCGCATGTTATCGAACGCGAGCATCTTGCCGGCCGCTCCGTCAACGCGCATCCAGATGCAGGCCCATCGGCCAACTCTGTCTGACTTCACATACGCCGAAAATGATAGCCGCTGACCGGCATAGTCTTTGGCGCTAAATTCTTGCATCATCGTGCCGAACTGCTCGCCTGGCGCTTGATTCGAGATGAGATACGCAACTGCTGCCCCATCGTGATGCACGTTCGCGTCGATGCCCGACGAGTATAGTTGCGGCGCGCTGCCCGTCAAAATCCACCCCAACGGGGGAGGCACGGTGGGCGATACAGCGAGCGCGAACCCATCGGTAATTAAAACGGCGGCGATCGTCGCGAAAACACAAATGCGTAATGTTCTCATAGGGCCTCCCGTACTTGTGAAATGAGTTCACCGCAAGCCCTGCAAAAGCTTCCGCGTGGCATCATTGACTGCGCCGATAGACGCGCTCATGCGCGCGGCGCTCCTCGGAGCGGCGGACAATCGGGCACTGCGGCGTTTCATGTACCGTCACGGGATGAGCTTGGGTGCGCGGCGGTTCGTTGCAGGCGAAACGCTCGACGAGTTCCTCGAGGTCGTCCGCACAGTCAACGATCGTGGGTTCACTGTCGCCTGCGGAATGCTCGGCGAGGGCGTGCAAGACCGCAATGACGCAGCTCTTGCGACGCGTGAGTACCGGCATATTCTGACGTGCTTTGCATCTGAAGGGCTGCGTTCCAACATTGCGCTCAAGCTGACGCAACTCGGTTTGGTCATTGACCGCGATCTCGCGCGTCAGAATCTTACCGCAATTGTCGAGCACGCGCGAGGGTTCAACAATTTCGTACGAGTCGATATGGAACAGTCGGCATACACTGAAGCGACGCTTTCCATCTATCGATCGCTGCGCGAAGCCGGATTGGCCAACGTAGGTACCGTGTTGCAGGCGTACTTGCGCCGAACTGGAGATGATTTGCGTTCGCTATTGCCGCTCCAACCCAACCTTCGGCTCGTCAAGGGAGCGTATCTCGAAGCGCCGGCGATTGCGTTTACGAGGAAAGGTGACGTCGACCGCAACTATGTGCGGCTCATCGAAATGTCGTTACGTGAGGCCGCGTTCACGGCAATAGCAACGCACGATCACGTCGTCATCGAGCACGCTATCGAGTTCATCAAGCGCTCCGCGATACCGGACGACCGCTTCGAGTTTCAAATGCTCTATGGCGTACGCCCCAAGCTTCAGGGGGAGTTGTTGGCTCGCGGCTACAAAGTCCGGCTCGCGATCCCATTCGGCTCGCAGTGGTATCCGTATCTT
>DASZFB010000115.1:0-6807 GCA_035940275.1 Candidatus Eremiobacteraceae bacterium
CTGCGTCGTCGCGAATCCAGCGCGGTAGACGCCATTGTTGACGGTCTGATAGATCAGCTCGTTCAATTGATCGATCTCTGCTCTGAACTGCGATGGGTACAAGTCGAGCTTGTTTGAACTCAAGGCGTTGAACTCTGTTTCGAACATGCGCATGATATCGTCGTCGGAATTGCTGACGATGCGCTTCGTCTGTTTATCCCACAGCACAGGCACCGTCACGCGCCCCTTATAGCCCGGATCGGTTGCCAGATATGCTTCTCTCAAAAAGCGAAAGCCGTTGATTGGATCTTTCGAATAGCCGGGCCCATCGCGAAACGCCCAGCCGCGTTCATCGCGAATCGGATCCACGACGGTCATCCCGATAGCGCTCTCGAGACCACGCAGTTTTCGAACGATAATCGTGCGGCACGCCCAGGGACAAGCCAGCGAAACGTACAGGTGATAGCGACCGGCTACCGCCGGGTATCCAGATGAACCGTCAGCACGCACCCAATCGCGGAACGCGTCATCTTGGCGGACAAACTCACCTTGCGACGTCTCGTCGGGGAACTGCGGGCGCACCTCCATCAGGCGCGGTCCACGGGACTCATTGCGTTGATGAGAATATCCGCGATCTCAGCACGCGTGAATTCTGCCGGCGGGCGCGTTCCGGCCCGCAGCATCTCGCGCACTTTCGTCCCCGAGAGACTGACTCGCGAGTCTGGCGGATGCGGGCACGTCTTGTCCGTAACCATAGCTTCGCAGACTGTGCACCACGACGCGTTGTCGAAACGCAGAATCGTGATGCCAAGTTCGGTTTCACGTCCATCAAAGATTGCCTGAGCGTCGAAGGGACCGTAATACGAACCGACGCCTGCGTGATCGCGTCCGACGATGAAATGGCTGCAACCGTAGTTTTTGCGTGCAATTGCATGCAAGATTGCTTCACGTGGTCCGGCGTAGCGCATCGCCGCGGGAAAGATGGAGAGCACTGCTCGCGTGCTGGGATAGTATTTTGC
The DNA here is from genome assembly GCA_035940275.1 of Candidatus Eremiobacteraceae bacterium. GTDB lineage: Bacteria > Vulcanimicrobiota > Vulcanimicrobiia > Eremiobacterales > Eremiobacteraceae > JAFANK01. Next base: position 999 of record DASZFB010000115.1, read on the forward strand.
CAGCAGCGTTCGATAGCACGCCATGCGGATGGGCGCCGGAATATCGTCGTCTTTGGTCAGTCCGACGAGCGGATGAAGCAGAAGTCCATCCACAACCTCCATGGCGACTTTCTGCAAATATTCGTGCGCACGATGCACCGGGTTTCGCGTTTGAAAACCGACCACGGTGTTCCACCCAAGTTGCGTGAAAAGGGCGCGCGTTTGCTGTGGGGTTCGATATTCATCAGGGAAGCCAAAGTTGGGTACGTTCAGCAGTGAAAGCGTGCCGGCGGCGAGTGTTCGCGGAGCTTCGTAGAGCGCAGCGACGCCCGGATGGGCCCGATCTGCAGTGCGGTAGACGGCGACAGTCTCGCGTTCGACGTCAGCTTCGAACACCTCGCTTACGTCCATGGTTGCGATTATCTGCTCGTCGTTCGTGACGAGTGCGATGCTCGATCCCGCGCGCACGTCGCTCGGCACCGGCAGTGTGATGGGAATGGGCCAGATGAGTCCGTTCCCTAAACGCATCGAGTCGATCACCGCGTTGTAATCAGCGCTGCCCATGAAGCCATCAAGTGGCGAGTAGACGCCCGTGCCGATGCAGACGACGTCGCACAGGGAACGATCGCTCAGGCGAACGCGAGGGAGCCGACCTGCGGCAGCCTGCGCCGCGCCGGTTCGGTCCGATGGCACGCTGCGGTCGATAAGGACCGCGCCATGTGGCTTATTGAGCATCGATAAAGGCCGACTCGACGAGATGGTCGAGTACTCGTCGCGCGCTTTCTTCCGGGTTTTCACCATTCGTCTTGAGGTGGACGTCCGGCGCGAGGGGTGGCTCGTAGGGATCGGAAACGCCCGTAAACTCCTTGAGCTCGCCACGGCGCGCACGCTCGTACATTTCCACCTTACCGTCGCGCGTTGCGCAGATGTCGAGCGGACAATCAACGAACACTTCGATAAAATGCTCCGGGCCGACGAGGCGCCGCACCTCGTCGCGCGTCGTCCGGTACGGCGAGATCGCGGAACAAAGAACCGCAACACCGTTGCGGGCGAGGAGGTGCGCAACAAAACCTATGCGCCGGATGTTCGTATCGCGATCTTCGCGAGAGAAGCCGAGCCCCTTAGAAAGATTCGTTCGCACGACGTCTCCGTCAAGCACCTCGACGCGACGATTCGCCGCACGCAGGCGTGCTTCGATGATGTGCGCCACGGTCGTCTTGCCCGCGCCGGAAAGCCCGGTAAACCAAAGAACGAAGCCTGCTTGCGCCATGCCGCGCTTTTCTCGTCCGGGTTGTATCTTGCCTCGCCCAATCCTCAGTTATCGCACTGATGCAGCGGATTCGACGGTGTTGGTGTTGGTGTTGGCACGGGCACGTTGAATTGAAATGCGTCGAAAGTCCCGGTTGCTTTCGCGCGGATGTGGCGTTTTGTGATATCGGCCGACTGCGCGGTTACCACATCGTAGCCGCCCACGCGCGAATATGTTTGCCATAGCTGCACGCTATCGCCCGGATGGTGGTAGGACCAGTTGAAGAACTTCAGATCGCTCGTGGTCTTGTCAACGCTCACATCCATCTGCGCTACTTCGCCGAGAATCTTTGGCACCATGTGCAGCACATAGGCGTCAGGCCGAACCTCGAGCGTGATATCGTAACAATGGCGCCACCGGCTCGCCAGGCCAACCGCACCCTCGACCTTCGTGATGCCCTGCAAATACGACGGCGTATGTGGAAAATCGTACACCGTGTAGCCCGGGCTATTAAAGTAGACCTTGCCGTCGAGTACCGGATGCAGCCACGGGAAATTCAATTGCTGGACATCGAGGCGCGCGTGCGCCTGATACGATCGCAGACCGGGGTTTCGATTCAGCACGGAGTCGATAACGCTGTCGACGGTCGGTGAAGCCGGGGAAGTCTGCGCCAAACTGGCAAGTCCGATTACCACGATGAAACTACTCGCGAGGGCAGGGACAAGCAAGCTGCGTAGCGCGCGCACAAAATTTATGTGGAACATTTTCTCTTTAATAAACGGAATCTGAGGGCTTTCCATTCCGGAGAACAAGCTCTCATGCCGATTTCACCACATCGCACGAGTGTACTACAGCGTTATGACCCCGCTCACTCAAGCCCAAATCAACTAGGAGAAAACCGGTCTAGCTCTTAAATGACGCCGTCCTACACGACCGCGCTGCGCACCAAGCCGCCGATGATTGAATAACAGGGCGGCTACGCTACATGCGTCGTCGCGTTTTTCTCTTCATGATTGAAGCAACGGACCTTTGAAGCAACGGACCTTTAGGTCCGTTAAGGTGTCGATGACGAACCGAGCTCGGCGCGGCAACCGACAGAAGGCACGATTCGCAACACTGCGAGCGCGGCGTTCTAAACGGACGGCACTTTATGAGGCGCTCGAACATCGGCAACGGGAAGAGACCGCCCGTTTGCAAGCCGCTCGACGGCGTTGCGTCAAAACGACAGGTCATCCAAAGACCCCGACGATCGAGCTGCGGCGCAAAGAGTACATCGAAATCCCGGTCGTTGCGCAGTCGACAATTCCGTCGCGCCCCATTCTCACGTCCCTTGCGGTTGCATTTGCATTACCACTCGTTGTGGCGCTGGCAGCCAACATCCACCCTTACCACGCGATGACGGCGCATGTTCAAACCAAGCAGGTTGTAGTCGCAGACGCGAGCGTCACGCTCAAGCACGTACGAACTGCGGCTGTTTCGCCGGCACGAACACCGCAGCACGTCAAGCCGGTGCCGAAGCCGCGCCGAGTTGTGACTGTGCCACAGCCCGCTGCGCAGTTGGTCGAACCAGCACCGCAAGCCGTTGCACCGGTGCAGCAACCCGTCGCTGAATCGCAACAGCCTATCGCGTGGCAGCAACACGTTGTGACAGCCCAACCGTCCGCGACGCCTGCTTCGAGACCTGCTCAAGTGGCGCTCGCACCGCATGGCGCTTCGCTCGCGCGGCCGCGCAATGTGATGGTGCCTGCGAAACCCGTTGTTCATGCGCAGCCCGAGTCACCCTGGAAACTCAGCCCAGACGGCGCGTGGACTGCTCTCATCCACGCACCGGCTGATTCGCGCAGTGCGGACTTCACTTCTTCGACGGGTCAAATCATCTCGCTTGAGCGCTCAGCCATTGACGGCGAGGCCGCGACGGTGACGATCGGATGGTCGCGACCGGTCGTCGTCACCATATCATCAGCTGGCGGCAGCGCTAGCCAGATTTTGCCCGCTCCCGATGATGGACTCGCCGACTTTGCTGCAGTCGCGCGCGCAGTCGGTCCTCACCTCGTGAATGTCGGTTGGACTCCACTCGCGCAGTCCGCCGGTGTCGCCGACTACAAAGTGTATCGCTCATCCGGAGAGGCCGATGACACGCAGCTCGTCGCCCGGCTGCCGGCGACCAAACATTCGTGGCACGATCTTCAAGTCGCTGCGCAACTCAGCTATCGTTACGACATCGTCGCTGAAACTGCAACCGGCGCAGTGGACGCCGGCACTCAGGTCGTGACAACTCCCGATGAACTTCCCGTCGCGCCATCGTCGGTACTCGCGGGTAAGGGAATGTTTCTTTACTTCTCGTCCATCGACGGTGATGCGCGCATCTTCAAACGTTACGATCCTGAAGGCGTGATCGCAGAAGCGCAAAATGCAAACATCCGCGTCATCGAACTTCGGATGGCACGCGGTTCCTGCGCGATGGCGCAAACGTCGCAGGCGCATGCCTGGCTCAACCGTCTGCTCGATGCTGCGGCGCGCGCGAACATCAGTCTGATCGCGTGGACCGTGCCGCGCCGCGTGACGACGCAAGATATTTCGCAAACCCTTGCCGCCGCGGCATACAAGACGCCTGCCGGAAGCGGATTCGCGGGCCTTGCACTCGATCTCGAAACCGGCGACCATTATATGGGTGATGGCCGGAAGGCGACCGTGAGTCTCGTTCAATATATCAAGACCGTCCGCGCTGCTGCCGGTCCGCACTACCTTATCGTCGCGACCGTGGCATCACCCGGCATGGGTAACCACACGAACGAGGACTATCCCTATGCCAAGATTGCGGCGTATGCTGACGTGCTGCAACCGATGGAGTACTGGCACTATTACTACGAGACCGCGCATCACGAGTACGTTCGCCGCGAAGTGGCCGGTGCTGCTGCAAAAGCTGTTGCTCGCACGCGAGAGCTCGCGGGCCGCGACATCCCGGTAAATGTTGCGGGTCAAACCGTCGATCTCGAAGGCACAGGCTCCCCATCGGGCCGGGAAATCATGTGGTCGTTGAACGGTGCCAAGTCGGCCGGGGGTATCGGAGAGACGTTTTTTGACTGGGCCGGCACTCGGCCCGACGCGTGGGCTGCTATCCAGGCCTTTGACTGGTAAGGCGCGAATTATTTCCGCGCCATGTCCGATGCTACGACAACTCAACCAGTCGAGCGCATTGACCTGCGCGAACTCCCGTCCTGGGAGCGTCACGACCGTGTCCTTAGCTCCTTCGATAGGTTAGCGCCCGGACAATCCGCAGAATTCTTTAACGACTACGAACCCAAGGCACTGCGCACGCATCTTGAAGCGGAGCGCGAAGGCATTGTTCTTTGGGACGTGCGCAATGCCGGCGACGGCCGCTGGGTTATCCGGCTGACTCGGTTACCCGATCCGTCGATGCAGGGCGACACTCCTCGCATTGCATTCCTGCGCCAAGTGCGCATGTTCCGCAGTGCGCCGATCGACCTCTTGCGCGAGATCGATCGCGCGGCAAAAGAGCGCAACTATCACGATCGCATGGTCATCGTTGCCGAAGGGACAAACTGGCCGACGCTGGGCCTCGTTCGCCGTGGCGTCGTCGAAGTGACGCGCGCGGCCGATGAGGGGCGCGAGATCGTGCTCTACGACGTCTCTGCGTACAGCATGTTTAATGAAGCTTCGGTCTTTGATGAGGGAACCGCGGAAGCGACGGTGATTGCGCGCGGTGAAGTTGAGATCATCGAGTTGCCGGCACAATTTGTGCGCGGACTCGTGCAGCGCAGCCCCGAGATTGCTCTGGGCATGGGCCGCTTCTTTTCGCAACGTCAACGCCGTCTGAGCGGCGCGGCAGGCAACCTCGCCTTCGGCCGGGTGCTCACGCGCATCGCTCGCGTGCTTTTGGATTACGCCTCTCCGAAGGAAGGCATGGCGCCGGGTGAAGCTGGTGTTGAGCGCATCACGCAGTCCGATCTTGCTGCTCGCGTCGGCACCGTGCGCGACATGGGTAGCCGCGCGCTCTCGCATCTGGAAGATATGGGCGCGCTTGAGTTGCGTCGTGGCCGTGTCGTGAAGCTCGACCGCGCCAAGCTCCAAGAAATCGTCCGCACCGGCCGCTGAGAACGACTTGGCTGACCCGGCAGAGGTAATTCGCGGCCTACGCTCGCGAATATTTTCGCTTTCCGCCAAGGACGTTAAGGGAGCGCCATTGCCGAGCGGCGTCTTTGGGGCGCTGATGGAATTTTCCGCCGGCCAGACGTGGGTGAGCCTTGTCGCCATCATGGATGGAGGGACGAGTTTGTACTTTGGCACAGGCGGCGGCATCATTGGCGCAGGAGGCAAGGAGCCGGTCCGGGTGGCGAATCGTCTCTTCTTGGAAACCGCCGGTCGCTTTGTCAGCGAATTCGCGAAAGTCACCGAGTACCCGCCGCCAAAACCGGGTTGCGTTCGGTTTTACGTTCTCATGAGCGATGGCGTGCATGCGTCGGAAGAAATGGACGAGTCCGCCTTGCAAATTGCCGGCAACCATTTCTTACCGCTGTACGCCGCTGCACAAAACGTCATCACGCACATCAGGTTATCGCA